>NZ_JALY01000099.1:0-10524 GCF_002924615.1 Petrotoga halophila DSM 16923
CTTTTCGTGTTTATTCAATCTCCCAATATTATATCATATAAGAAAATCCCTTCAGTGTGATATAATATTTGCTGAATTACACTTTATCCATGCAAAAAATTCAAAATTTTTTCTCCGGAGGTGAAGTCATGGCAAAGAAAAGTTCTTATGCGAAAGAAGCAGAAGAAAAAATGAAAAAAACCATTGAGCATTTCGAGGATGAATTAAAAAAAGTAAGAACCGGACGACCTACTACCGCTATTTTTGAGGATATAAAAGTCGATTATTACGGTGTGCCAACCCCCATTAATCAGGTCGCAACCTTAAGTGTTGGAGAAGAAAGAACAGTTGTGATCACCCCATGGGATAAAAAGATGCTGGAACCCATAGAAAAAGCGATAAATGCCTCTAATTTCGGCTTTCACGCTATAAATGATGGTAACGTAGTGAGAGTATCTTTTCCAAATCCCACTATCGAAGAAAGAAGAAAATTGGTAAAAGCAGTGAAGGAAATGTTGGAAGAAACAAAAGTGGCTTTAAGAAACATTAGAAGAGACGATATAAAAAAGGTTAAAGAAATAAAGAACGAGGGCTCATTAAGTGAGGATGAAGCAAAAAAAATGGAGGATGAAATTCAAGAGATTTTGAAAGAAAAAGAAGAAGATGCAGAAAAAATATTCCAAAGAAAAGAAAAAGAGATCATGGAGTCATAAATGTGGAAAATATAAATATGAAACTTTCAAAAATACCTACTCACGTGGGTATAATTATGGATGGAAACGGGAGATGGGCAACTAAAAGTGGACATGACAGGAACTATGGACATCAAAAGGGTGCTGAAACTGCCCTAAATGTTATTGAGTGGTCTAAAGAATTTGGAATTAATTATCTTACCTTATACACCTTTTCAGAAGAAAATTGGAAGAGACCACAAAATGAGATAGAATTTTTGTTTGATTTATTCATAAGATACTTTGAAGATAACCTTAAACGAATCATAGAAAACGGGGTAAATGTAAGATTTTTGGGAAGAATCAATAAACTACCAGAAAATCTTATAAAGACTTGTAAAGAAATCGAGGAGATAAGTAAACATAACAAAGATTTCAATTTGATCTTTGCCTTGAATTACAGTGGAAGGCAAGAGATTTTAGATGCTGTAAACAAAATCTTGGAAGAAAAGAAGATAACAGTAACAAAAGAAGACATAGACAAAAACCTTTATTTACCGAATGTTCCTTATCCTGATTTAATAATAAGAACCGCAGGTGAACAAAGATTAAGTAACTTTTTACTTTGGCAATCTGCTTATTCGGAGCTGTATTTTACAGAAACTCTATGGCCTGATTTTTCCTATGATGATTACTTTAACGCCCTTTTAGATTATTCTAAAAGAGAAAGACGATTTGGCGGTATAAGCAGTAAGTCAACTACCCACCGCCTATAAAGGTGGGCTTGTAAGAGGGAAAGTAATTTTCAAAAATTAGATTTAGTTTTTTAAAGGGTTACAGGGCGAAGCCCTCCCCCCAGTGTGGACGGGCTGCAGACCGAAGAAATAAGTATTCCTTTATCCTTTAGGGCGGGCAAAGGGGCGCTAAAACAATTTTAGAATTTCTAACCATAGTATTATCTAAAGATATGGAGGAAAGCTTTTGAATAAAAAAGAACTTTGGACAAGAGTATTATCGGGTGTAATTATTGGACCTATAGTTGTTTTTTCTTATCTAACATATCCCACTCTTTTAGGATTGGTTACAACTATAGTGATGTTAGCATCCTTTGAACTGATTGAACTATTTACAAGTGATGTCAAAAACGATTTCATCAAGCTTTTGCTAACTTTCATTATAGGAACATCCAGTCTTATATATGGATTCTCTTTGGAGGCAGAATATAGAGGAATTTTACCTTTTGAAAGTGAAGGAATATTTTTCTTAGCTTTTGTAGCATCAGTATTTTCGATTATGCTTTTAGTTAAAGAGATAACTCACACAAAGAGGTTTATAGAATCTTCTGCATTAAGTATTATCTACGTTTCTTTTTTCCTTTCAAACTTTTATTTGATTCATTTGAACTATGGAGCAGGGATGGCGATTTTAGCATTGACTACGGTATGGGCTTTTGATGCTGGTGCATATTTTTTCGGGCTGAGCTTTGGTAAACATAAACTTTCTCCGCATTTTTCACCAAAAAAAAGTTGGGAGGGATTATTAGGTGGCATCTTTTTCGCTTTTGCTTATATACTTATATTTGATTCCATTGGGATTTTTTTTGGAAGTATTCAAAAAATAACTCTTTTGCAGACGCTTATCTTTGCGCTGATGGTGGGTTTCTTCGATACCATCGGTGATTTAACAGAATCAATTATTAAAAGGTATTATAATGTAAAAGACTCTGGAGAAATTCTACCAGGTCATGGGGGAATGCTCGACAGAATTGATGGTTTGTTGATCGTAACCCCAATGTGGTATTTTCTGTTGAGAATACTGTGGATATAGGGGGCGAAAATGAAAAAGACAAAATTTAACGAAGGTTTCACAGTGGTTGAGGTTCTAATAGTATTGGGGATCATTTCGATCCTCGCAAGCATCGCCATCCCATCGGTTACAGGACTTATCAATCAAGCTAAAGCAACTAAAATAGTAACTGAAATGCAAAATGTTCAAGTCGCTGTAATGAACTATGGCATTTACAATCCCGATTTAAAAGGCTTAGAAATGGAAGATCTTCTGTCAGATGGCTATTTAACTTCTCAACCTGAAAATATAGAAATAGATTCGACTAACCCTTTAGAAATCAGAATCGAATACAATGGTACAACTCTTTCCGCAACAGAGCTAAAAAAGATTAACAACAACATACTTATCGATAATGATACTGCTTATTTAGTAGTTAAATATTAAAAGAATAGAAATCAGAAACTTCAGTGAGGGTGGGAAGCGGGGCAAAGGGTTACTGACAGAAGTTTTAGAGTTTTCAAAGAAAGAATAATTTGAAAAAAAATTAGGAGGATTTCTATATGAAATATTTTACCTCTGAAGAAATCAGAGAAAGATTTTTGTATTTTTTTGAGAAAAAAGGGCATAAAAGGTTACCTAGTTCCTCCTTAATTCCCAACGATCCTCAATTGTTGTTTACGGTGGCTGGAATGGTCCCTTTTAAACCAATATTTTGGGGAAAAGTTGAACCAACGTATACGAGGATAACCACATGTCAAAAATGTTTAAGGACGAACGATATAGAAAATGTTGGAAGAACCCCCAGACATCATACCTTTTTTGAGATGTTGGGGAATTTTTCTTTTGGGGATTATTTCAAAAAAGAGGCTATAAAATGGGCTTGGGAATTTTTAACAGAAGAATTGGAACTTCCAGCCGAAAAATTATGGGCTTCTGTGTATGAAACCGATGACGAAACTTTTAATATTTGGAAAGACGACATCAAAATACCTGAAAATAAAATACTAAGATTCGGTAAAGAAGAAAACTGGTGGGGACCTGCAGGTCCAACCGGCCCATGTGGGCCATGTTCAGAAATATACTTTGATACAGGGTATACCGAAAACTGCCCTGATCAAGAAAACTGCACTCCTGCATGCGATTGTGGACGTTTTGTCGAGATTTGGAATATAGTTTTCACTGAATATTATTCCGATGAAAACGGAAACCTATCTCCTTTACCAAGAAAAAACATTGATACCGGGGCGGGTTTTGAAAGAATCTGCGCAGTGGCTCAAGGCAAATATGATAATTTTGACTCCGATCTATTCAAAGAAACAATAGAAGAAATACAACGAATCTTTGGTGTAAAGTTCAGAGAAAATAAAAGCAAAGATGTATCAATAAAAGTAATAGCTGATCATTCAAGGGCGATTGCCTTTCTAATATCTGAAGGAATTATACCATCAAATGAAGGAAGAGGCTACGTTTTAAGAAGATTAATAAGAAGGGCTGTACGACATGGAGCTTTTTTGGGTGCAAAAGGCCCATTTTTAAACAGTATTCTTGAAACAGTGATTAAAAAAATGGGAAAATTTTATCCTGAACTTATCGAAAAAGAAAATTTAATTAAAGATATTTCTTCTATGGAAGAAGAAAAGTTTTTTGAGACGATGGAAAAAGGGATGGAAAGATTAAACAACATAATTCAAAACTTAAACAACGAAGATACATTACCCGGAAAAATCGCCTTCGAACTTTACGATACATACGGATTTCCTTTGGATCTCACAAAAGAGATATTATCCGAAAAAGGGATAGAAGTTGATGAAAAAGAATTCACAGAACTGATGAACAAACAAAGAGAGATGGCAAGAGCAGCTTCGGGTAAAGTAGAATATGATACAACTAAACAAATTTACAAAGAAATCGATAAATTTTTGAATCCAACTGAATTTATTGGTTATGATAAACTAAGTTCAACCGAAGAAGTTCAGCTTATACTCAAAGGAGACAGTATTGTCCAACAAGCTCAAGAAGATGAAGAAATTGAACTATTTTTCTCTAAAACGCCTTTTTATGCAGAAAGGGGAGGGCAAGTCTCTGATAAGGGTATTATCTACAATGAATCATTCGAAGCTGAAGTTATACATGTTAAACCTATAAGAAATGAGATAATATCTCACCTAGTAAAAATAAAAAAAGGTAGTATAAAAAACGGAGAAAAAGTATTTCTAAAAGTTGATGAAAAAAAGAGAAAAGCGACAGAGAAAAACCACACAGCAACACATCTTTTGCATTCTGCACTAAGAAAAGTAATTGGAGAGCATATAAGGCAAGCTGGCTCATATGTGGCTCCGGAAAGATTAAGATTCGATTTCACACATTATGAGCCTTTGAGCCAAGATCAAATAAAGCAAATCGAATACCTTGTAAACGAACAAATACAAAAAGCTATCCCTGTTAACATATACCTAAAAAGCTTAGAAGAGGCAAAAAATATGGATGTTATAGCCTTATTTGAAGAAAAATACGGAGAAGTGGTAAGAATTGTGGAAATTGACGATTTCTCAAGAGAGTTCTGTGGTGGAACACATGTTTCGAATACAGGACAAATAGGTCTATTCAAAATTCTGGAAGAATCTTCCATTTCTTCAGGAGTTAGAAGAATAGAAGCTATTACTGGTTTTGAAAGTCTTAACTATGTTATAGAATTGGAAAGTATTATCACTAATTTATCTAAAATATTAGACTCATCAAGGGACCAGATACCAGATAAAATCGAAACCATCCTAAAAACTATCAAAAATCAGGAAAAAGAAATTAAACAACTTCAATTTCAACTAGCCACAAAAAATATAGAAAGATTAGCGCAAACTCCACAAATCATAGAAGGCGAAAAGGTGGTAGTAGCTCAGTTAGAAAACTTAGAAAAAGACGTTCATGCTAACACGGCCGATATCCTACTTCAAAAGTTAGGTAGAGGCGTTGTGATCCTTTTCAACAAGAGTAACAATGAGCAAGTAAGTTTGGTAGTAAAAGTATCAAAAGACACTTCTAAAAAGTTCCACGCCGGAAACATTGCAAGAAAAATAGCCTCCTATTTAGGTGGCGGTGGAGGCGGTGGACCAACTTTTGCACAAGCCGGCGGAAAATATGCTAATAAGGTGAAAGAAGTGATAGAACACATAAATGATTTTATGGAGGTTTAATATTGCTTGGGGTTGCTTTATCTGGAGGTGGGGCCAAAGGAGCTGCCCACGTTGGAGCACTTTTAGAACTTGAAAAAATGGGAATTAAATTTGATATCGTTGTTGGTACAAGTATTGGCGCACTCGTAGGTGCTGGGTATGCCATTTTAGGTAATTCCAACTTATTGTATGAATACGCTTTAAGGTTACAAAAAGCTCCTTTTATAAAAAAAGCACCCTCATCTCGTAAAATACCATCTATTTTGACGTGTATAGGTGCAAACTTGCTACCATCGGCTTTACCTTCTTTTCTTTATTTTTACATATTAAAAAGGATATTTAAAGACGTCACCTTTGAAGATTTGAAAATTAAATTCTATTGTACAGCGGTAAAAATGGATAGTGGAGATTTGGTAATTTTCAGTGAAGGACCTTTGTTCCCAGCTTTAAAGGCTAGCATGGCGATGCCTGGTGCATTCAGGCCCGTTAAAATTAACGGAAGCAAATACATAGATGGTGGAACCTTGGAAAAGCTGCCTATCCTAACGGCTAAAAAAGTTGGCGCAGATAAAATTATCGCCCTAAAACTCTTATCAAAGAAGATAAAATACGAGGAAGTAAAAAATGCCTCCCAAGCTTTTGATAGGATGGATACAATAAGAGAAAATATATATGATAATTTAACAGAAAAGTTTGCTAACGTACTTATCGAATTGCCCACAGAAGACTTTAATACTTTAGATTTCACACAAACAGAAGCTTTAATAGATACTGGAAGAAAAGCTGTTTTAGAAAGAAAAGAAGAAATCTTGGAGAAAATATCATGATTTTAGTAAGTGGAGGATTTGGATGGCAAGGAATTAAAGCAGCTGAAAACTTAAAAGATTTGGATCTATCCAGTTATGATAAAATCATCACCAACGGCATCACAGGATTTTGTATCGCCTGTTTCCAACTCAAAAAAGAAAAGATTCTTCATCAAAGTATAAAAAGCTTAAAACCCTACTTGAACACAATAGACAAAGATTACATCTTTTTTGGAAACATAAAAAATTGTCTCAAACTTTCTTCAAATTTAGGCAAGTATGAATATCAATTAGAAGAAGATGCTGAATTAAACATTCCTTTAGAAATCGAACTGATAAATTTAAAGACTGAAGAAATAACAGCTAAAAAGATCAGCACCATTCAAGAAAGTTTTTTCTATTCTACCCTCTTACCTGGTATCATGCCACCATTTCAAGGATGGTACAATACCGCTTCATTTTCAAGAACACCTTGCTACTCATTATTAAAGTATGAAGGTGAAGAAATAGAAATCTATGATTCACCATATAATTATCACAAATCTTCAACCATACAAAGATTATACAAATCCATTCAAGTTATGAGAAGCAGATACTTTTACGAATTGGTCATGGATGAAATCAAAACAAAAAATAAGGTACATTTCAAAGGATAAAAGAAGGGAAAAGGTGAAAAAACTTTACCAGGTGGAAGTTGAGGAAAGATCATCAAATAAAAGATACGAATGTCTATTACTTGTAAAAGATAAAGAAGAAATTTATGATATTCTGTCTAATCTCAACATCAGAGTTATCAACATCAACGTTGATAACTTTTATTTCAACCGCAAAAAATTCAATATGGATCAAATGATCAGCCTTGTTGATAATCTGTACCTCCTTGTAAACTCGGGGTTGACCCTCTTTGAAGCTATGGAATTTTTAGTTTTCAACGAACAGGTTGATAAGTTCATAAGAGGTGTTGTTTTTAAAGGTTACTTTTTAGTAAAAAAAGGATTAGACTACAAAACCGCATTTGACTTTCCTGAAATAGATAACTACTTTAGGTATACAATAAATATCTCAAAGACAACGCTAATTTTAAGAGAAAACTTATCCAATTTAAAAGATTACTATAACAACGTCAAACTTTCCAGGTCTACCGCCGAAAAATCATTAATTTATCCACTACTAATTCTTTCATCAATTTTGGTTTTGCTTTTTCTTCTAAATTTTTGGGTTATTCCACAGTTTTCTACTCTTTTAGGATACGATATTAATCTTAACTTATCAACTTACATGTTGATAAGTATGTTGATATTTTTCTTCTTTGGGTTGATAACTTTCTGGATAGGCAAGGGAAACGATATTTTTTGGACAAAGATTCCGTTTTTAAAGTCCTTGTACAAGAATTACATACTTCACGAATTCACAAGGAACGTTAACTTACTTTTAAAAAGTGGTCTCACAATATACAACGCTTTAGAAATAGTCCTTTCTAATACAAATTCACAGTATATTTCATCTACTTTCTTAACTGCCTATTTGGATATAGAAAAAGGGAAAGATCTTACCGAAGTTTTTTCAAAAATAAAAGACGTTAAAGAGTTTTCTTTAACAATGAGCGTTTCAAAAAGGAAAGGAAATTATAAAGAGGTGTTTGACTTTTTAGAAAACTATTATTATTCATCTTTTAAAACCGCTTCAGATAAGATTATGAAAATGATCGAACCTGTACTTATAATATTTTTATCTGTAATAATTTTGAGTTTAGCATTTGAAATTTACTCCAATGTCTACTTAGGGGGGATAAAATTTGAAATGGGGGGTACATTCTAAATCTCATAAGGAAGGCTTTTTACTTATGGAAGTACTAGTTTCTCTGGGTATCGAATTAATCTTGTTCTCGTCGATAGTTTTTTTCACTGTATATCCACTTCAAAAATATTTTTCATCTCTTACGGAAAGATTCATAGCTTCAGAGGTGGTGTATAAAACACGAAGCGCCTCTACCCATTACGGAGAGGATAACAACTTAAACGGAATCCTACGCTCTCAAATAGTACAGGGAAAATTAAAAATCGTGACTTATGATATAAGATACAGAATAGAAGATCAAAGTAGCCAAGATCTATTATGGAGCTTTGGAAAAATAGCAGGAATGGGAGGCAGAATTGTAAACAGCGAAGGAAAAACCATATTCAACGTCGTCCCAGTCACAGGAGCTCTTACCAATCCATGATCTATTTTCAAGCCTTTGGAGGAAAATTATGATTAAGTTCAAATACAAAGGGAAAAAAGTATGTATAAATCATATTGATTGTTTTATAAAACCATTTGAAAACGAATTTCAACTGAGAAAAATATACATCCAAGAAATAACTGATAAAAAAATCGCTTTTAAAAAGATACATTCTTCTGATAAAGAATATTTCTTGGTAATCGATGCTATCGACTACAAAAAATCAAAAAGATCTTTATTCTTTGACACTATTCTACCGATTCAATCCATTCTTTTGAGAAAAGTCTTAGAATTCAAAGAGGGTAGATACGTTTTAGGTACAGATTTTTTCAATTATGAGTTTATTAGAAACAAAGAATTCGCATTTTCAGGATTAATAGTTGACGAAAAACCAACATACTTTTTTAATAATCAAGAATTGAAGGAATTAGCAATAAAATATTTGGAGGATAAAAGAATTGTTCCTGTTAGAATCTAACGTTAGAAAATTTCTGAAATACACACTAATAACAATAATAATTATACTTTTCGTTCTTCTAGTTTTTGAAAGTTATGAGAAATATCAAGAATATCTGAATATCAAAAGGATACAAAACAACTTAAATTATACTTACAACAACTACCTTTACAAAGTTGCCAACCAAAGGATGGTCGTAGAAGAATTTTTTGATTTCCTAACAGATAACAACTTCTTTCTAATAGAATTCAACTACTCCTTGACCGATGGACTAACAGCAAAAGTTGCAACCTTTATGGAACCAACTCAGAAAATAAAGAGCAAGTACTCCATATCAGAAGTCTCTAAAATAAACATGGGATCCAATTATTACGTGGTTCTTGAAATTAAAGAACAAGGAGTCAACCAATGAAACGCTATCTATTTATTATTCTTTTGTTGATTATAACT
This sequence comes from Petrotoga halophila DSM 16923, assembly GCF_002924615.1. Taxonomy (NCBI): domain Bacteria; kingdom Thermotogati; phylum Thermotogota; class Thermotogae; order Petrotogales; family Petrotogaceae; genus Petrotoga; species Petrotoga halophila. The sequence continues at coordinate 9,543 of NZ_JALY01000099.1, forward strand.
TTAGTGTATATAAAAAATTATGAAATTGAATCACCGAACCTAAAATTCTCTCTCCATACCATATCAGAAGTAGAAAGCAACTTCTTATCAGAGCCTCTACAAAAAGAGTTAGAAAATATTTTATCTTCTGATCTTTTGTTGGAAAGTATGATTATAAAAAGAAATAACGATTCTTTTCTTGAACTTGGGGATAATTTTGACATCGCCGTATCCTTTTCATATCCTAATTTTGAGTACACTCCAACGGATGTTATTAATAATAAAAAATTATACATAAAAAGCTCAAACATTTTCAAGCCTTTAAAAATTGACTTATTAGATCTATGGTCACAAAAAGATAACTTGCCTAAATATCAAAAAGAAGGGGTAGAATTCTCAGGTTTTTTCATAGATTCAGAAGGAAGAAATACAGGGTTTGTTTATTTCTTCGATGAACTTATAAAGCTTTCCGCAGGCGATACATTGGGGGAAGATTTAGTATTGGCAATTTTCAATGATGGAATTTTAATTCTAACTGAAGATAAAAAACTATGTGTTCTCTAGTCAATTCAAATTTCTTTAATTTTCCCATCTCCACTAATAGTATCTGCAAGAAAAATTAACTTCATGTGAATTTTTATTTACTCTTTCGTTATTTTTTATCCCTCTAAGAATATTCGAATTTCTTCAATCTCTCGCTTACGTATAATATGGCCTAATGCATGTTTTATAGATTTTTCAAAATATGGTATAATTAAATTGACAAACAAAATCTAAAAAAAGAGAGGCCAGACATGAATGAATTAGTGCACAATCCTCATGATCTATTCTTCAAACGAATTTTCAGTGACATAAGGATAGCTCGAGATTTCTTATGGAACTATCTCCCTCAAGAAGCTGTAGAAATAGTAGACCTAGATTATTTAATTCCTGAAAACAACAGTCATGTTGATGAAAACCTAAGAGAAAGCCTCTCGGATATGTTGTACAAAACAAAGATAAA
>NZ_JALY01000158.1:0-1907 GCF_002924615.1 Petrotoga halophila DSM 16923
ATCCTACCTATGAGGAATGGAAACAAGGTATTGAAAAAGATAATGAAGTAACAGAGGACTTCTTTTTATCCATACCCACTTCAGAAATAGGTCAAAGCAACGATTAACTAAAGGTAAATTAAGTTAAGGCAAGAAGAAAAAGAACTAAAATATTGGATAATTATCCAAAATGCTCTTTGAAAATCGAAGTAATTCTTCAAAAAATTGGAAAGTAATTAGAATTGAAGAAGTTTTTAGGGAAAATAGAGATGAAAGAAGTACAGTTAATGAATAACCGTTCATTTGGGAAGTATTGAAGAGAATTTAAACTTTCTAAAGAAACAAGCTAAGAAGCTGTTTCATACATAAGTGTTTTAGGAGAAGACAATAAATCATCTCTACCCATCTTGTGAGCTAAGAGAGCAGAAGCGATAAGGAAAAGGTTAGAAAGGTTGCATTCGAGTTGCACAGCGTTTGTATATTTCAAAGAAGTAGTACCGTTGTTGCTTTCTAACCTGGAAAAGATGGATTCAATGAGAGTACGTTTCTTGTAAATCTCTTTGAAGAAAGGAGATTCCCTGTTAAGGAAATGGCGGAAATCATACTTTGAATAGTTTCTGTAACTATAACAGTTAGACCTACCCAAAGGACAGTTAGAAGGATCATCACAAACGAATTTGGTTCTATATATGTTTCTTTTACTCTCAAGGTAATGGGAATGTTTAATAAGTTTTTTACCGCATTCACCTACTAACCTTTTTTTAGAAGAATTCCTAAGAGGAATAAAAGCAATAGAACCGGCTATCAAATGGACGTAATCGTAAAGATCACTTGAATCATATGCGGCATCAGCTAAGAAGTTAAACCCACTAAGATCCAAATACTTAACAACCTTTTCTAAAAGGATGAAAGCATAATTCTTGTCATTGGCAGAAGCAGGGGAAACCACGGTGAAGATAGGGACGTTTAGGAAAGTGATAGTATGAGCCTTGTAACCAAGATAAGACATAGCGTTCTTTGGGTTACCGTACTTATCGTAGATAGGTTTAGAATTAGAAACAGGTTTAACGCCGAAATTTGCTTCTAAAGGGGAACGATAGTACTCTTTGTAATCTTTGAATTTACCGTGACTCTTCTTGTTGTTGAAGAAAGAATTAAAGATAATGGGGTAAGAATCAACAACAAGATAACTGGTATCAAAGATCCCCTCTTTGATGCCTTTAAGGACGGTAAAAACGATAACCTTATCCAAATAAGAAGGACCAAACTCCTTCTTAAAGGAAGAGAAAGTAGCTTCAGAAGGAACGTAATTGATAATAGGATCGAAACCGATGCATTTAGCGAAGGAAGGGTTACTCTTAAGGAAGTGAATCAACTCCCTTACTGTAAACCCCTTAACCTTCTGAACGAAGATAGCTTTAAGTAAAGCCCGACGGGAGTACCCTGTTCTGCCTATCTTATTACTGAAATCTGGGACAACGGACCAATCGATCATATCGATTAAATCGAGAAGGTACTTAAATTCAGAATGTTCTTTCATATAATCAGAGTAGACGAAATCGAAGTAGAGTTGAGAAGAGTTACCGTATAATGACAATTGAATGACCTCCTTACAAGATAATAAAGATATGGTATCAAATAAATTATACAGTGAGGAGGTAAAAGTACAATATTGAAGGTATTAAAAGTTAGTTACAATACGTGTTTTAGAGTTTCTAAAGACAGTATCACATATAATATGAGGAGGGGAAAAACATGAGAAAAACTGTTGTTTTGGTGTTTTTGGTAGTTATTATGACCTTCACACTCTTTAGTCAAGAAGTTATCAAAATTGGTATGAACTTCGAACTAACCGGACCTGTCTCTGGGTATGGCCAAATGTCAAGAGATGGTGTATTGTTAGCCAACAAGTTGAAACCAACAGTCAA
>NZ_JALY01000096.1:0-8997 GCF_002924615.1 Petrotoga halophila DSM 16923
CACCCTTTTTATCTTCTACTCCAAGGAAAGCAATATAAGTAGAATTATCTTTTGGGAGGTGGAAATAAGTATTGCCGTTTTGGTCTAATTTTAAATCTGTTTCAATAACTTTTTTTTCTGCTTCTTGATCCTCTTTTGATTTTTTTATGATCCTTATAGCAATATTAGAATTTTTTGATAATTTTTTTAGTTTTTTTCGGCTTTTTTCAGAAAAGTTCCAGTAAACATATACCCAGTGCGGATTTACGGGCATCAATTTGAATTTATCTTTTCCATACTTTTGAGGAAGTTCTTTTGATTCATTTGATTTTGGGGGCTTTTGTGGATTTTTTGGTAATTTTTTATAATCTGAAACTTCTTCAACTTGTTGATTTAAAGAGTCTTCTAACCTTTTAATCTCTTTTCTAACTGCTTTTAAAATCTCTTTTTTATTCATATTTCGTTTTAATTTAACACCTAAATTCTTTGCGATATTTCTCAATTCCTGTATTGTAGGTTCATCTGCCCTAAAAGTATCTAACAATTTTTTATCCAATTCCTTTACTTTCATAAAGCACCTCCAACCTTAAATTGCTGCAACCTTTAAGAACACCCTATTCCCTTTTTAGATTCATGTTTTTTATTTTTAAAGTGTTTAATAAATGTAATTTTAATGTTTAACCGTTTGATATAATTTTATCATAAAAAAATTGAATAGTTGAGAATGGATTTTTAGGAGAAATAAAAAAAAACTAAATATTGACAAAATAGATTCCTTGTGATATTATATATTTTGAAAAGTAAGGCAGCGGAGCGTAGCGCAGTTGGGAGCGCGCCGGTCTTGGGCACCGGAGGTCGCTGGTTCAAGCCCAGTCGCTCCGACCATTAATGATTTAATGCGGCCGTAGCTCAATTGGTAGAGTATTGGCCTTCCAAGCCAAGGGTTGCGGGTTCGACCCCCGTCGGCCGCTCCAGCGCCTGTAGCTCAAAGGATAGAGCATTGGATTTCTAATCCAAGGGTTGAGGGTTCGAGTCCCCCCAGGCGCACCAAACTCTTGGTGGCTGTAGTTCAGTGGAAGAACGCCTGACTGTGACTCAGGATGTCGTGGGTTCAAATCCCACCAGCCACCCCATTCAAAAACGTCATAATTTAAGATTCTTTTTCACTCTCCCCGTTATATACATAAACCTCCGTTCCTAAAGACGCCAAAAAGTCAATAACTTCAACATCAAAGTTGAACATCCTAATACATCCATGCGAGATTCTTTTGCCTATTTCCCATGGTTTAGTTGTACCATGAATCCCATATTGAGGGTTTGAGAGCTGTAGCCATCTTGTTCCCATTCCATTCATTAGAGAACCCGGAGGTATATATTCATCGTACCAATACAATGCTGGGTCTTTCTCTTTGTATGAAATTCGATAGTAACCGGGCGGCGTGTAATCACTCATACCAACAGCAACGATATAAGTTTTTAACAACTGATCATGAAAATATAAGTACATCTTATTTTTCGAAAGGTTTATTTCTAAGCGTAAAGGACTTTCTTCGTATTTAACCTTTCCTATCTTTAAAGCTTGTCCTGGATAAATTAAAGAAGGATCCTTTAGATCGTTCATATTAACTAAATCTCCAGGAAGAACCTTGTATTTCTCAGCAATTTTATATATACTCTCACCTTTTTGTACGATATGGTAACCGTATACTTCATATTTTTGTTTTGGTTTTAGTACATTCTCGGTAGCAACAACTTTTGCCAATTTCAAAAAGGTGATTTTTTGCTCAAAATGTATTCCATATCTATTCCTAAAAGTAAAAACAGATTCATAAAACCCATCTTCAAAGTTACTCAACAACCTTAAGAACTCATCTGGATCTTCAAAAACCGTATCCCCCACCTGTACTTTCACCAATTCCAAATCTTCTTCTGGATAATAATCCAAATAATATTGATACCCATTTTCCACAACAGAGGTAGTTATTTCAACTTCTATATTTGGAGCGAATAAGGCTTTTTCTAAAAAATTTGCAAAAAACTGTGAAACATATTTTCCTTCTTTATCCATCGAGGTTATTAAAAATGAATAATAATTACCTTTAAAAGCGTTCAAATTAACGTAGAAGAAATAGATGTTTTCTTTTTCATACAAGGTTAATTTTTTTCTATCTCCCCCGTCATATATGTATACATTTGGTTTTTGCGTAGTATTTGTATAACTTTCTAAATTAATTTTCACAATATTTTGAGTTTGATCATATTCAACGGGATACAATTGAAAATAATTTTCAGAAAAAATTACTGAAAATAAAGTCACAAATATTACCAGCGATAATCCTTTTGTGATTTTTCTCAAATCGAAGTTCCTCCTTACTAGTAAAAATGGTTACCTCATTTTCCTCCTTTTCGAACCCTATATCTTTTCTTGAAACGTCGTTTAAAATTATAATATCCATATTTTTTTCTTTTAATTTCTTTATAGCATTCTCTTTTAAGTTCTCTGTTTCTGCAGCGAATCCAACAAGTATTTGACCTTCTCTCTTTATTCTTCCTAATTCTTTTATTATATCGGGGTTTTTCTCAATTTCTAGATTAACTATTGTATCTTTTTTTAACTTTTGTCCCGAATAATTTTTTATTCTTAAATCACTTACTGCAGCTGTCATAACTATTATATCACTATCTTCAAAATGCTCTAATACCTTTTCTCTTAATTCTTTTGCACTTTCTATTCTTATGATTTTTTTTACAATAGATGGTGGTTTTAAGTCGGTAGGTCCAGATATTAAAGTAACGTCAGCTCCTCTGTTTGCAAATTCTCTTGCTAATTCGTAACCCATTCTTCCACTGGACCTGTTTGACAAAAACCTTACAGGATCAATTCTTTCAACCGTAGGACCAGCTGTTACTAAAACTTTCTTATTCATGAAATCCTTTTTGGAAAGTAGGTATTCACTGTATTCTAATATCTCACTATTATCTGGATACCTTCCTTTACCAATTTCTCCGTCTGCTAAGTGTCCTTCTTCAGGCTCTATTATAGACCAACCATTTTGTTTCAATACTTCTAAATTCTTTTTATTAATAGGATTTTCATACATCCTAACGTTCATTGTAGGAACAATTATTTTAGAAGTTTTGGAATAAGCTAAAGCGGTACAAGAAAGTAGATCATCGGCAATACCATGTGATATTTTGGCTATTATATTTGCGGTCGCAGGAGCAACGATAAACAGTTCTGCCCACCTTGAAAGCTCTGTATGGGGAATCCAACCGGTTTTAACATCGAAAGTTTCATAGTAAACCTCACAGTTACCTACAGCAGAAAAAATCTGGTCGGATATCCATCTTTGGGCATTTTTTGTCATGATAACTTTTGGATTACATTCAATCTGTCTCATCTTAGAAATCAGATCAACCGCTTTATAAATGGCGATTCCACTCGTTACACCGAGTAAAATATTTTTCCCTTTTAAGTAAGGATACACGGAGAATTCACCTTCTTGGATTAATATCCAAAGTATTTGAGAATTCCAAAGCTCTTTTTAATCTTTTAATGCTTTCATTTTTTCCTAAAATAATTATAGATTCGTACAAACCAGGAGTTACTAACCTCCCTAAAAGAGAGCCTCTTATTGTCTGAAAAACATTTTTTCTACCAGTGATATTTAGATCCGCTATTTCTTTTAAAGTATTTTCTACATTTGCAAGGTCGTACTCATCAATTTCTGAGAGTTTTCTTATCGTTATCTCGATAACTTCTTTAAACCAAGGTTTTTTCATGTATTTTTCGATAAATTCTTCTTCGTATTCGAATTCTTTAACAAAAAAATTTTTGGAAAATTCATAAAGTTGTTTTAATGTTTGAACTTTAGCTCTGGAAACTTCTATGATTTTTTTTACAAAAGAATCTTCATTGTCTATTTTGACGTTTGTATATTTAGCCCATTCATTAAAACTTTTGTGTACTTCTTCAATTGAATCATTTCTCAAATGCACTTCATTTGTCCATAGAAGTTTAGTGTAATCAAAAATGGAAGGATTTTTTGATACCTTTTTTAGATCAAATTCCTGGTATTTTTTTATGTAATCAAATATCTGTTCGTTAGCATTCCACCCTAACAAACTCAAGTAATTCAATATAGCTTTAGGAAGATATCCTTCTTTTCTAAAATAAGTAATCGAAACCTCCCCGTGTCTTTTAGACAAAGGAGACTTGTCTTCACCTAAAATCAAAGGCAAATGGGCAAATTTTGGAAGTTCAAAAGATAAAGCATTATATATCAAAATTTGTTTGGGTGTATTAGAGATGTGGTCTTCACCCCTTATAACATGGCTTATTTTCATCAGATAATCATCTATCACAACCGTGAAATTGTAAACCGGAATTCCGTTTGATCTTAGAATAACAAAATCATTTATATGAGACATATCGAATTGTATAGTTCCTCTAATTTCGTCCAAAAACGATATTTTTTGATCTTTATCAACTTTAAACTTTACAACCACAGAATACTCATTGTTTTTTTTATATTTGTCTGGAAGATTATTACCTTCAAAAATTATTTCATCGCTTTTAGTAACTGAAAAATAAGCTTTTTCTTCATTTAGGAGTTGATCTATATAACCTTTGTATATGTCTAGTCTTTCACTTTGCCTATATGGCCCATATTCACCAGGTTTATCAACCCCCTCGTCGTAATCCAAACCTACCCATTTCATTTCTTCAAAAATGGCATCTTCGTACTCTTTTTTGGAGCGTTCCATATCGGTATCTTCAATTCTTAGTATAAACTTCCCATTATTTTTCTTAGCAAAGTACCAATTAAACAAGGCTGTTCTCAACCCTCCAACGTGTAGATGACCCGTAGGACTAGGAGCAAATCTTACTCTGATCATTTGTTTTTCACCTCTTCAATACCGTTCAAAACTCTTTCCAGTTCATCTATCGATGATACTTGTTTTACCTCTACTAATTTTCTGTTATCAAGAAACTTACCTTCTATCAAAACTTCAGTTATTCGATCTGTCCATCCGCCTGAGTTTTTCATTAGCAATATCGGTTTTTTGTAAGAATAGGCCCCCAAAATTTCGATAGCTGTGCCAATTTCTCCTCCCATACTTACGACCACGTCAACATTTTTTAACAAAACAAAAGAACGCATATTTAGATCAAGCCCTGTTTTTACAGGAATGTCCAGATAACCGTTCCCTTCCTGTTCCCAGGGTAAAAAACCAATAACATGCCCCCCACTATTTTTTACCGCCTTTGAAACTAATTGCATTATTCCATCTCGTCCACCGTTCACTAAAACCCAATTATTCTTTGCTATAATTCTACCGACATCATAACACAGTGAAGTTAACGATTTAATTGGTTCTTTAAATATATTCCCGGAATATCCAATAACCCCAACGTTCAAACCGATCACCAACCCAAATAATTTTCTTTGACTCTTGGATCATCCAAAACCTCTTTTGGAACACCGTTAGCTATAACTTTACCCCTGTGTAAAACATAAAGTTCATCAACTACCTGAGCAATTTCATCAACACTGTGATCTGTAACAATTATCGAAATCCCACTTTTTGCAAGTTTCCTAATTATCTGCTGTATATCTTTAACAGTTATGGGATCTATTCCAACAAAAGGTTCATCCAAAAGAATTACTTTGGGATTTGTTATCAAGGTTCTAGCAAATTCTAATTTTCTCTTTTCTCCACCTGATAAAGAATAAGACTTTTGGTGCATTAAATTATCTAATCCAAACTCTCCCACTATAATCTTAATTTTTTGATCTGCATCTTGAATCTTAAGAAGGTCAGAGATCATTTTAAGATTATCTTTAACGGATAAGTTCCTGAAAACAGACGGTTCTTGAGGCAGATAGGCCAATCCATTCAACGCTCTTTTGTGTATCGGAAGATGGGTTATATTTTGGCCATCAAGGAAAACATCTCCTGAGTTGGGAACAACTAACCCCAAAATTATCTTGAACAGCGTTGTTTTTCCTGCACCATTGGGACCAAGTAATCCTGTAATTAAACCGGATTTTGATTGAAATTGAATATTATCTAACACAATCTTTTTCCCATATGTTTTACTAATGTTTCTACAAGAGACAATAACCTTTTCCATACTATTTAATTTTAATTCTCATTCAAATACTGAATAATTTTATCGGTTAAATCTAATTCTGGATTGTAATAAACTACTCCGTTTTCATTTAAAATCAAATCGTAACCATTTTCTTTCGCATACTGAGATATCTTTACTGTTACTTTTGAAACGATGTTTGCCATCTTCTGCTGATACTCTTCTTGTAATGCTTGTTGATATTGATTTACACGAGTTTGCAATTGTTGAAGATTTTGTTGCAGTACTTCCTCAGTTGCCCCCGAACTTTGTAACTCATTGAACTGTTGTTCCATTTCGTTGATTTTTCCTTGATAATATTTTAAATCGATTTGGTACATGGATTCCAAATCTTTCCATTCATAATAACTTTCTACTGCCTTTGCAAAATTTACATAGCCAATTTTGAGATTTGAATCCGTTTGAGAAAAAGATATAACCACAAACATAATGGTAAATACCATCATAGAAAGAACTTTTCTTGTTGTATTACTCACAACATGCACCTCCATAAAATTTTGAAATTTATAATTACTTATTAAAAGTTCTTTGTTTCTTCGCTTCAAAAAGTATAATTCCTGCACTAACCGATACATTTAAAGACTCAACGTTGTTAAACATCGGTATGCTTACTAATTCATCACAATGGTTTTTAACGTTTTTTCGAATGCCATTTCCTTCATTTCCAAAAACCAAGCATATATTTCCTTGCCAATCGATTTCATAATAAGGTTTGCCTCCTATATCTGCTCCATAAACCCAAACATTTTCCTTCTTTAATGTCTCTATTGTATTGGAAAGATTGGTTACTTTAATTATTGGTATCTTAAATATTTGACCAGAAGAAACTTTTATAACAACAGGTGTGACTTCAACATCATTATCTTTTGGTATTATAATGGCGTCAACCCTTGCAGCCACCGAAGTCCTTACAATAGCTCCAAAATTATGCGGATCTTGTATTTGATCCAAGATTACTAAAAATAGTTTTTCTTTTCCTTCTATAATATCCAAATTTTCATATTTAAAATCGTTCCCGATATCAATGACGATTCCCTGATGCTTGCTTGTTAAAGCCATCTTTTCCAAAACTTCATTGGGGGAAAAACTGTAAGAATATCCTAAATTTGCAACATCTTCGACGATTTCTTTTAAAGACCCTTTTTCCGTTTTGGAACTACTGAAAAAAATATGCTTTACAGGATAATGAGTCTCAATAATCTCTTTCAATATGTTTTTTCCGTATATATACAATTATCGATCACTCCCAATAATTCCTCGATTCTTGAGTAACTTTTAGTCAAAAAAAGGTATCCAATGACTGCTTCAAATCCTGTAGATTTCCTATAATCATTGTCGTTGCCTCTTTTCTTCGCACCGTTCGAATTTTCCGCCCGTTTGTAATACTGCATTTCTATTGGAGTTAAATGATCTAACACAATATCAACAAACTTTGAATGAGCTTTTGCACTTAAAAAATCTTTTGTTTTTTCATAAAGATCTTTTGTTTTTATCCTGCCATCCTTTAGCAATTTCACCTTGTAAATCAAACCTATAACAGCATCTCCAATATAGGAAAAGTTCTCAATAGGTATTTCACGCAGATCCGCAAGTTGGAGATTTATAATTTCATCGAATCCTTTCATACAGTCAATATCTCCCTTTTATATAGTTCCAAAATCATATCTACACACTTTTCGATAGAATAATTGTTTTTCACAAAGATTTTAGCTTTTTCTTTTAATTCTTCGTATGTTGATGACTCTTTTAATAGTTTGAGTATTTCATTAGAAAAATCAACTTCATTTAAATTTTTGATCATAATTCCACCCGCATCTTCTTGAGAAAGTATATCATAAACACCTAATTTACCCAAAGCGACTACCGGAGTACCAGCAGCCATAGATTCAAGAATAACTAATCCCTGTGTTTCAGTGTAAGAAGCAAAAACAAATAAATAAGCTTGTTTGTAGGCATCTATTACCTTTTCTCTTGGTTGTGAACCTGTAAAAATAACATTATCAGCTATATTTAGCTCCATAGCTAACTTTTCCAGCTCTTCTTTTTCCGACCCTCCACCAACAATAACGAATTTTACTTTTATTTCTTCCAATAGTACTTTTTTAAACACCTTCAAAAGAAAACTTATGTTCTTTTCCTTCCCCAACCTACCTACAAATAGAAGAATTCTGTCATCTTCTTTTATTTGTGGATATTCTTTTTTCAAATCCCAGTTAATAGGCTTATCAAAAGAAGCTAAGTCTATCCCAGTTGGGATAGTTACTATATGTTCGGAAGGTACACCATATTCAACAAGCGTCTCTTTTATATTGTCTGTAGGAGCGATTATTTTATCCGTTTTTAAACACCAATTTTTTATGATTTTTTGAACAAATTCTGGTTGCGGTCTAACTATCGATGGTAGGTAGTGCAAATAATAATCATACATGGTATGGTGTGTCGCTACATGTTTTAGTTTTAACATACGTGAAACAACCCTTGCAAGTATTCCCATAGAAAAAGGATCGTGAGAATGTATTATATCCAAGTTTAACTCTTTGATTTTAAAAATTTCTGGAGAAAACGGTAGTGCAATCCTCTGCTCTTTCTCAAAGAGGAACTTAACAGCTGGAAATTCAAAGATTTTATCATCGTTCCTTTTATAATCAAATTTATATTTTGGAACAAATAGATATACATTGTGTCCCCTTTTTTCCATTTCATCCTTATAGAGTTTTATAGCGGTAGCAACTCCATTTTTTTGCGGTAAATAAGTATCGGAAAACATTCCTATATTCAATTGCATTTCCCCCTTATAAAATTCCTATATGTATTTATTATAACAAAAATTCGCTATTTTTTGATGCACTTACTAAACTAAA
>NZ_JALY01000115.1:0-14755 GCF_002924615.1 Petrotoga halophila DSM 16923
TATAATACCATTTCATACTATTTTATGTCAAATATCACACCAATGGCTAGTGGTGGTCAACCTTATCAAATATATCATCTTACAAAATTAGGAATAGAGTCAACTTTGGCTACAAATATAGTGTTGTCAAGACTTGTAGAAAATTTACTGTTCTCTTCTGCCATTATCTTAATTTTCATAAGAAGAGTGATGAGTATTTTAGGCAGAATAGGAACTGGGAAATATATACTTATCGTTGGTATAATAGCCGCTTTGGGGTTTTCAGCTTTGTTAATTTTACTATTTTTAAACCCAAAATTGATATATAAGTTGTTTAATTTTTTACTAAAGATATTTCCATTAAAAAACAAATCGAAATTCGAACAAAGATTACAAAAGTTAGAAAATTGGTTAGAAGAGCTAAAGTTAAGTATTAAAACACTATGGGTCGAAAAGGCACATATAGTTACGTTTGACTTTATACTGGGAGGCTTCATCGTTTTTTTTCATTCTTTGGGTTTGTACATTGCCCTGACATCAATTACATCAAGAAGCTACAGCATTCTTGAAATATTCATACTTTTTATAATAATGAATTTTGTTATCTATTATATACCTACCCCTGGTTCCACAGGTGGAGTAGAGACATTATATGGTATTGTCCTTGCCAGTTTTATGCCTGGAAGATTCGTTTCTACAACTATACTGTTGTGGAGATTCGCAACTTATTATTTACAAATAGCTTTTGAAGGGGTAATCTTACTTATGACAAGGACAAAAGAAAAAGGTGTTTCGACCTAATTAATTAATATACTCGCTTCTCAAATCGATTAATCTTTTATCCTCTTCCAGAGATTTTAACCTTATAGTTTTATTTTTCAAATTATGCATAGACTCGATTTTTCTTATAGTAGCACTCTTACTTCTCATCGTAAGCGTATGAGTGTAAGCAAAACCTTTTACAAATTTCACACCTTTTAAAAGATCTCCATCGGTTATACCCGTTGCAGAAAATATTACATCTTCCCCACCAACTATTTCATCGGTATAAAAGATTTTTTCAAGGTCCCAACCTTTTTCCTTGATCGATTGTTCTTCAATTCTATCTCTTGTCCATAATTTCATTTGAATTTCTCCACCTAACGTTTTTAAAGCAGCAGCTGAGAGTATCCCTTCAAGAGTCCCTCCAATACCAACATATATATCCACCCCACTATCGGGAACTGCGGTTGCTATGGCTGCTGTAATATCCCCATCACTTATTAATTTTATTCTCGAACCAGCTTCTTTAATCTCTTCTATAATCTCTTCATGCCTTTGCCTATTCAAAATAACAAAAGTTAGTTCCGTAGGTGCAATTCCCAAAACCTCACTTGCAATTTTTATATTCTCTTTCATAGGTTTTCTTAAATCCAATTTACCTTTTAATTCACGACCTACAGCAAGTTTAAATGAATAAAAAGTCGGCAGTAATTTAATACCTCCCGCCACTGTGGCAGCAACCGCACTTATGGCATTTGGCAGGCCGAAAGCAGCTAATTTCACGCCGTCTATAGCGTCCACCGCCAAATCCATTTCAGAAGTGTTATCTTGCCAACTACCCACTTTTTCACCTACGTACAACATCTTTGAATTTTCTTTAGCATATTTACTCATTACTATATTCCCTTTAAAGTCTATGTAATCAAACATACCTCTCATAGCATCAATGGAACTATGCTTAATCATTTCCAGATTACCACAACCCAAGTACAAACTACTCATCAAGGCTGATGCTTCTGTGACCCTTACAAAATCCATAGTCAACTCTGGATAAATCTTCTTTTCCATAAAAGTCCCTCCTCACAAAAATTTTTAATTGACTTTAGGAACTCTAAAACTTGTGTTAGCGCCCTTCCCCCGCTCCCCACCCTATAAGGGAAAAGGACTTTTGCCCTTTCATCCTGGACCCCGTCCATAAGGAAGTGAAATCAGTGTTTCGCCCTGCAGCCCACCAAAAAATAAAGAAGTCTTTGCCCCTTCCCCCGTAAACCTTATCTTCCTTAAGCATATCTATTATAATATTTTTATACAGTTTAAACAAATAATAAAATTGAAGAAAACTAAAGTTTAAACATCGTAATCAACTCTATTGACGAATATTTCTTCCTAATCATATATAAACGGATTATTTGAGTATACATAAACCAAGACTTCATAAAAAATTATTTAACTATGCTTATTTTTAAAAAAATATGGTAAAATTTTATTGGAGGTGATCTAATGGACCTAACAGAGTTAGAAAAAAGTTTAACTTTTCAAAAGAAAAGTGTATGGAGCAAAAGAAACAGAGAAGATATCGATAAGTATTCTTCACAGTACAAGGATTTTATCAACTTTTCTAAAACTGAAAGAAAGGCCGCTTCATACTCAGTGGAGCTCCTTGAAAAAAACGGTTTCAAACCTCTTTCTTATTATGTGAACTCTGGAAAGATAGAGAAAGGGGCTAAAGTTTACTTTGTAAACAGAGACAAAGCAATATTTGCTTTGAAGTACAACAATCCTTTGAAGGATGGCATCAACATAGTAGGTGCCCACATAGATTCGCCAAGGTTTGATTTAAAACCCGAACCAATAGTGGAAGATGAGAATATTGCGATGGCGAAGACTCATTATTATGGTGGAGTGAAGAAGTATCAGTGGTTCAACATACCACTTGAATTACATGGCGTAGTAATAAAAAACAACGGTAGTAAAATAGAAGTTTCCATAGGACAAGACGAAAATGATCCAGTATTTGTAATATCAGATTTACTGCCTCATTTGGATAGAGATTTAGCTAATAAAAAGGTTTCGGAAGCATTTGAAGCTGAAAAGATGAATTTGCTAGTTGGTACTACTGCAATCTCCTACGATGAAACCGATAAAATTAAAAATCCGGTTAAGTTAAATATCTTGAAGATTTTGAATGATAAATATGGAATCGTAGAAGAAGACTTAGTCAGTGCTGAATTGGAAATCGTTCCTGCACTTCCTGCCAGAGATGTAGGTCTAGATAAAAGCCTTTTAGCTTCGTACGGACACGACGATAGGGTTTGTGCCTACACAGGATTAACCGCTTTAATTGATGCACAAACTTCTGTAAAGAACCCGGCAGTTTTACTAGTCGATAAAGAAGAAATAGGTAGCGATGGAAATACAGGTGCAAAAAATCATTTTTGGATCTACGTGTTGAAGAAAATTGCCGCTTTAGCAAAAGAGGAAGAATTACTTCAAAACATAGAAGAAATCCTTACCAATTCTACTTTGCTTTCAGCTGATGTTTCAGCTGCTGTAGATCCGAACTACAAAGAAGCTCACGATTTATCCAATGCTCCAAAATTGGGTTACGGTATAACTCTTATGAAATACACAGGATCAGGGGGCAAAGGAAGAACAAACGATGCAAATGCTGAATTAGTAGGAAAAATTAGAAATCTTTTCAATAAAGAAGGCATATCTTGGCAAATAGGAGAATTGGGAAAAGTAGATAGAGGCGGAGGAGGAACCATAGCCCTTTTCTTTTCCGAGAAAGGTTTAGACGTTTTGGATGCTGGCGTTCCGCTTTTGGGGATGCACTCTCCGTATGAAGTGGCATCAAAAGCGGATATATACGAAACTTATTTGGCGTATAAAACTTTTTATGAAAAATTTGGACAATGAGAATTTTTGTGGGAAACTCAGCAAACGCGATGGAATTTTTTGATTTTGATTTAATACTATCAACCTCAGGTTGGTCTTTAAACGACCAATCTGAGGTTATTGCTATCAATAACAAAGAGTATGTAGAATGTTATATAAACAGGAACAAAACATATTTAAACAAGGATAATAGGTTCATAACGGAAAAAGATATTTTATTATCTTTCGGGTTTACCAATGATGCTCTAAATTTTGAATTTTATTTCTTGAATCTTTTGTACCAAGTGGATTTAATCGTTCTATCATTGAACTTTTCTGAAAGTTTAGAAAGAAAAGTACTTCTACATATACAGTCAAATTTGAGAAGTGTAAAAATCCCGGCGATAATTATCAACACAGCGAAAAACGAAACTACGGTATCCTACATCGTTCCCAATTACAAAAACGAATTCGTGATCAAAAACGCTATTTATTTCACACTTGATTTTAAAAAGAGTAAAAATTATATATATTCTTTTGGAAAGTATTTATCAGATTTGAAAGAAACGATTCACACCTATGATGTCAAGGTGCTGAGATAGAATGAGGACGCGCGATCTGTTCTTAAAGTTACATTATAACTTTCTCAAAAAAGAATTGTTTGAGTCTTTAAATACAATCAATGAAGAACCAAAAAGTTATAACAAGAACAGTTTAGGTATATACATAATAAAAAAATTATCTTCAAAAAACATAATAAAACAGCTTGCTGATGGTATCAACCAAGGCTTTTATCTTTTTTCTTTCTCATCTAACAAAAATATCCCCTACCGTAAATTACACTTAATTTCTGAAATTGTCAATATTTACGGAATTCATTTGATTCTATTTCTAAAAAACGATATTCTTAAACTTTTCAACAATCAACTTATTCTCATAAACCAAGAAAGAAGTTTGACTCATAGATTATTCTCAATAAACTCCTATAGAATCTCTTTTGTACTCCCCGAAGAAGTGACAAATCCGGCTGTTATAGCAACTTTGAAGATTCAAGAAGTTGACCTCGTATTCAGCAAAAGTTCTGTGGCTGGCAATAATCAAGACTTAGCTAATAATTTGCTCGCATACGTTCTAACAGATCAAAAAATATTTTCCCCTTCTATTTTAGAGGAAGATAAAACCTCGTTGAAAGAAAGGGGAAAAATATGGCTGAACTTAGGCTATTTAAAGACTATTAAAGACAATTATTTAGAAAAAAATTACAGTGATTTACAAAGGATAAAAACCAAAATAGACCTCATTCAAAGATAGTTAAGAAACCTTTTATTTCCTTTTTGACATATTGACCCTCAAAAGATTCTTTTCAATTCTAGTTTGTAATTTGATTTTTTTAAACTTATCTTCAGTTTCTTTTATCTCTTCTTGGGCACTTTCCATAGCATTCCTTGCGGCTTCGATATCTATATCTTCCGATTTTTCAGCAGCGGTGGTAACAATAGTCATTTCATCCCCGGTCATTTCCAGAATACCACCATGGATGGCAAAACTTTGCACAGAGTTATCAACTTTTTTTATCGATACCGGGGCAATCCTTAAAGATGTCACGATCGGCAATCTTTGAGTTAAGGTTCCCATTGATCCCTCTTTTGTTTTAAATTCTACATACTGAACATCTTCTTCATATTTTACCCCTTCTGGGGTAACAACTTTGAATTTAAATATTTACACCACCTGCCTTAAAAACACTTCATACATTCATTTTTTTCGCTTTTTCTACAGCTTCTTCTATCGTTCCCACCATATAAAAGGCGCTTTCAGGTAAATCATCATGCTTCCCTTCAAGTATTTCTTTAAAACCTTTGATAGTATCTTCTACATTAACATACTTTCCCGAATAATTCGTGAACCTTTCTGCAACAAAGAAAGGCTGAGTTAAGAATCTTTGGATTCTTCTGGCTCTATTCACTACCTGTCTATCTTCCTCGGACAATTCTTCTATACCCAAAATCGCTATTATATCTTGTAAATCTTCATACCTCTGCAAAACTTCTTTGACTTCTCTTGCAACGGTGTAATGTTCTTGTCCAACTACGTTGGGATCCAACATCTTCGATGTGGAATCTAATGGATCAACCGCAGGATAAAGTCCCAACTCTGACTGTTTTCTTGAAAGGTTTATATTTGCATCCAAATGGGCAAAAGTAGTAGCAGGTGCGGGATCCGTGAAATCGTCTGCAGGAACATAAATAGCCTGAACAGAGGTAATAGAACCATCTTTTGTGGAGGTTATTCTCTCTTGCAACTGCCCCATATCCGATGCCAACGTTGGCTGGTATCCTACAGCAGAGGGCATTCTTCCTAGTAAAGCCGACACCTCTGATCCTGCTTGAACAAACCTGAATATATTATCTATGAAAAGTAAGACATCTTTTTTTTGCTTATCCCTAAAATATTCTGAGATTGTCAACGCGGTTAGAGGGACCCTGAACCTCGCTCCAGGGGGTTCATTCATCTGACCGAACACCAACGCTGTGCTATCAATGACCCCTGTCTCTTGCATTTCCAACCAAAGATCGTTACCTTCCCTGGTCCTTTCGCCTACACCTGCAAATACAGAGATCCCTTGGTGCTCTTTAGCAATATTCCTTATAAGTTCCATAACAAGAACCGTCTTACCAACACCTGCTCCCCCAAAGAATCCTATTTTCCCACCTCTCGGGAACGGAGCCAAAAGATCTATACTTTTAATACCTGTCTCTAAAATCTCAACAGATGTATCTTGTTCATTTAACGATGGAGGATCCCTGTGAATTGGCCAATACTCTTCCCCTTCAACCTCTCCTTTTTCATCGATAGGTTTACCTAAAAGGTTGAACATCCTTCCCAATGTCGTCTCCCCGACGGGAACTTTTATGGACTCTTGTGTGTTGATAACCTCTTGCCCTCTTCTTATACCATCGGTAGAATCCATCGCAACACATCTAGCTGTATCGTCTCCGATTAATTGCTCAACTTCAAGAATCAACTCTTCTCCTGAGTATTCGTTCTTTACTTTTAAAGCATCGTAAACGTTAGGTAGTTGGCCTTCAGGGAATTTCACATCAACGACAGGTCCAATAACAGATATTATTTTACCTTTTTGATCTTGCATCGAATTACCTCCTATTGCATATTCGCCCCATTAACAATCTCTATCAACTCTTGGGTAATAGAGGCTTGTCTTTGCTTGTTGTAATCAAGGTTCAACTCTTCTATTAAATCATGTGCGTTATCCGTGGCGTTTTTCATTGCGTTTTGTCGGGCATGAAGTTCACTCAACTTGGTTTCAAATAAAAATAGATACATTTTAGAGAGAAGATACTGATATGCAGCATCCTCAAACACTTTTTCTTCCTCGGGTTCGTATTCGTATCTGGCATCTATTTCAAATTTATCTCTTGTTATCGGAAGTAGATCATAAGTTTTTGGTAACTGTATCAAGGCATTTTTTAACTCTCCATATACAACTTTCAGTTTACTAATGCCTTTATTCTCCATAATTTGGAAAATAATTTCCAGCAAATACTCCGCATGGTCAACCTTTGGAATATCGAATAAATTTATCTCTTTTTCCAAGACTGTTTCACTCTTTAAACCTGAATACCCCTTTGCACCCAATGCAAAGTATCCTTTAAAATCTTCCAGCTTAGATTTCGCCCTTAAAGCTTCTTTTACTAAATCAGATGGAAATGAGCCGGCTAATCCCATGTCTGGGGTGATCACAAAAATTAAAGAACCTTCACCATTTTGAGTGTATAAGCTTTCTTCAACAAAGGGAACTTTTTTCAGAATTCTTTCTGTGTAGTTAGAATAATCTTTTACACCTTTCCATCGCTTCTGTATTTTGTTGAGCCTGGCTGTGGCAACCATCTGCATGGCTCTTGTTATTTGCATAGTAGATTCTGTAGAGGCGATCCTTCTTCTAATGGCTCTTAAATTACCACGACTCATTTAAAATCACCCCAATCATCTAAACACATTCAAAAATTTTGAGATTGCTTCATTCAGTTCTTTCTTTATCTCATCTGTAATGTCTTTGCTCTCTCTTATCTTATTTAAAGTATCAATATAATTTTCTTTAAGATAGGCTAAAAATTGTCTTTCAAAATCACCTATTCTATCGGTAGGGATCTGATCCAAATAGCCTTCATTGGCAGCGTAAATAACGGCAACTTGTTCTTCTATCTCCATAGGTGAATACTGTGGTTGCTTCATCAATTCAGTGAGTTTTTCACCTTTTGTTAGCTGTTTCTTTGTTGCCTCATCAAGATCCGCAGCAAACTGAGTGAAGGATTCTAACTCTCTGTACTGTGCTAAGTCTAATTTTAAAGATCCAGCTACCCTTTTCATCGCCTTGGTCTGAGCATCTCCACCGACCCTTGAAACAGATAAACCTATGTTAACAGCAGGTCTTATCCCCGCGTTAAACAACCCTGTTTCTAAATAGATCTGACCATCCGTTATTGAAATAACGTTGGTTGGAATATATGCAGAAATATCGTTCGCCTGCGTCTCGATTATTGGCAAAGCTGTCAAAGAACCATTTCCATAATTTTCGTTCAACCTAGACGCCCTTTCCAACAATCTCGAATGCAAATAAAAAATATCTCCAGGATAAGCTTCCCTTCCAGGCGGCCTTCTAAGCAGTAGCGATATTTCTCTGTAAGCAGCGGCGTGTTTGGTTAGATCGTCGTATATTACCAACGCATCTTTACCGTTAAACATAAAATATTCTCCAATTGCCGCACCAGCGTATGGAGCTATATACTGTAAAGAGGCAGGATCAGAAGCATCTGCTGCCACCACTACAGTGTAGTCCATTGCGCCGTACTTTTCTAAATTATCGATCGTTCTTGCCAAACCCGATGACTTTTGCCCAATCGAAACATAAATACAAAAAACATTTTTCCCTTTCTGATTTATTATCGTATCGATAGCTATGGCGGTTTTACCCGTTTGTCTATCTCCGATTATAAGCTCTCTTTGACCTCTTCCTATAGGAATCAAGGCATCCAACACTTTCAACCCAGTTTGAAGAGGCGTATCAACAGGTTTTCTTGTTACAACACCCATTGCCTTCCTTTCGATAGGATAAAACTCATCGGTATTTATTTCACCCTTTCCATCCAATGGGATACCTAAAGGATTAACCACTCTACCTAGCATATTTTCCCCAACGGGTACTTCTATTATTCTGTTGGTTCTAACTAATTTGTCCCCTTCTTTTATTCCTTTGTAATCTCCCAAGGTTATTATACCAACATTATCTTCTTCTAAATTCATAGCTATACCGTAGATCTTTTCACCTTCAGATGTTTCTATTTCAACCAATTCGTTGGTCATAACATCCTTCAAACCGTAAGCTCTAACGATTCCATCGCTTACCTGCATTACCCATCCTATTTCTTTTATCTCTCCACTTTCATAACTTTTAATACGCTCTTCTATTACTTTTGTCAACTCATCTGGATTAACTCTCAAATATTTCACCTCCACCAACTGGTGCATAGGCAGATTGAATGTTCTCTAAAAATCCTTTTACGGAGTAATCAAAAAACTTATCTCCTATGTATAACTGTAATCCACCTATAAGATCTTCGTTGAATTGTGTTATTAACTTTATTTTTCTTCCTGTTTTATTATGAATAGCTTGTTTAATCTGATTTATAATTGTATTAGTTACTTTATTGGGAAGTACAAGTCTCACTTCCACAACTTTTTCTCTTTCTAAACTCTCTTGATACAAAATATGAGACATAAAAGGAATTAAATTTTGACGCCCTTTATCCACTAAAACTTCTAAAAATTGAACAAAAATAGTATCATCAAATTCTGAGACGTCTTTCAATTTTGTAACTATATATTTTGGAGGAATCAACGGACTATAAGCCATATCCCTAAGAGTTTCACTGCTTTCAAGAGCTTTTTTTAACCTTTGAAACGCTTCTACGTATTCATCTAATCTTGAAATTTCACCCTTTTCTTCTAAAGTACCCAAAATGGCTTGGGCATACTTTGAAGCCAAAAAATAAGAAGCTTTCATTATAATTCACCTTTGTCTTTCAAACTGTTTATAGCCCTTCTTATCAACTCTTCATTCTTCTTTTTATCGATCTGCTCCTTTAATATCATAGAGGAAATGGTAACAGCTAGAGAAACTATTCTCGATTGCAGTTCTCTTGCTGCACTTTCTTTAATCTCTTCAGCCTCTTTTTCTGCCTTTTCTAAAATAAATTTCCTCTGCTCTTGAGCCTCTTGTTGAGCAGCCTTGATTATAGATTTAGCTTGTTCATCAGCTTCAGTTAAAATTTCACGTCTTTTATCATCCACTTCAGCTAGTTGCTTATCCAACTCTTCTTTCTTTGATTGGGCTTCTAACCTTAATTTTTCAGCCTCGTTCAAATTCTTCTCTACTTCTTTCTTTCTTTTATCTGTGATATCAAAATACGGTTTGTACAACAACTTGTACATAAGAAACATGAAAGCCAAAAAACCTACTAAATTGACTATGGAAGTTAAGTTAAAAGATATCATACAATCACCTCTTTGGGGGAAAAACTAATAAAACTCAACAAAATAAACACTCATGGAAGAACAAACAACAAGATCAAGGCAACAACCAAAGAATAAAGACCGGTTGACTCTGTAACCGCCATTGCCAATAACATCCTCGTTGTTAAATTTCCGCTCATCTCTGGTTGCCTTGCCATAGCATCCATTGCGTGTGCACCAACGTTACCTTCTCCAACACCAGGACCTATAGCTCCTATTCCCATTGCAACTCCTGCTCCCAATAACTTTCCTAAATAATATAAGCCCCATCCAATGGAACCACCTTCAGTAATTAAATTTTGAAGCATAGTAGATAAATCCATCTTTTTCTCCTCCTTAAACTAGTTTTTTCTGATTTGATAAGTTTTGTTTTTATTCCAATAAAGAACCAATATACGCAATAGTTAACAAAGAAAAAACAAAGGCCTGAATGAGCCCAATAAACCAACCAAAAAAGCCCCATAAGAACACAGGTAAAACGAAATATTTCAACATGTAACTAATAATCAACACTAATATTCCCCCACCCATGACGTTACCAAATAACCTTAGAGAATGGGAGATTGGTTTAGCCAATTCACTGATTATGTTGATAGGAAACAACAATGGATTTGGTTCAAAAAAAGATTTAAGCCATTTGAGTACACCTTTAGCCCTTGCCGCAAAAAAGTGGCTGACAACTAAAACCATCAAGGCATACGTTAGATTCACATTTAAATCGGAGGTAGGTGTGTACCAGGTATCCGTGAATAACTGAACATTCAATCCATTTTCAACTGGTACAACGTTTATTCCAGGCATCCCACCAAGTACATTTGAAACACCTATATACAGGAAAAAACTCATAGCTATTACAAAAGTTTGTTTCCTATACTTAGGATTTGGAACGGAATCTTCCACCATTTCCCAAAAATAATCAAAAAAAGTTTCTACAGCAGCCTGGAACCTTCCAGGGATCCTCTCAAAATGTATGCTCCTGGCAACTAAAATCAACAGAAACATAACAGCAAAAGACATGATCAAAGTCATTGGGTTCAATTGACCAAAGAACCCGCCATCACCAAAATAAACAATCCATCTATCTCCAACACCCTCTAAACTCATATCGAAAACAAAAAAGTTAATTAATCCCAAAACTACATAAGCTACAAAAAGAAAGATGGTAAATTTCTTTAATCTATCGTTCGTCAAAAGAACACCTCCTCCAACTACTTAACATACTTATTTATAGGATAAAAATGGAACTATTTTCAAATTTATTAAACCTAAAAAAGCCAACAAAAGGGCATATGCTGAATTAAAGGCAGCGATTCCCAATATCACACCATACAAAAGGTATCTCATAAAAAAACCAGGTAAGATCTTTCTTGGCTTTGAACCAACCGTCATTTTTTTAATCTCTTCTGCAAGTGAATAAAAACCTATAACTGCACCAATTCCTCCCCATAAAACCCAAAGAGCTTCTAAAGAAAAGAATAAAGAAAGAACTAAGGCCTCAATCAGAACTATCGCTATTGTTTTCATTTCTATCTCTTTCAGCTTTTTTTTCAGCTCTTTCATGTTTCTCTACCTCTTTCAAAAGCTCCCTTATACCCGAATATAATCCAGAAATTATCCCTAAAAACATCAACAAAACCATCCATATCTGCTGGTCGGTAAACCTGTATATTAAATATCCTATCAAAAGACCAACAAATATATTTGACAGAACTATTACAGCAAAATAAATGATCATGTTCAAATAACCAAGTGAACGTAGATCGTGCTTTTTCAAAATAAAACCTCCAAAAAAACAACCACAAACAATTATACTATTTATTTGCCAAAATTTCAATTATTTTTAAAATAGCTTGGGCGGCACGGGTCGAAACCAATTTCTTTTTCCTTATGGGCGGGCAGCGGGGCGAAGCCAACTCCTTTTTCCCTATGGAGCGGGTAGTGGAGCAAAACCAACTCCTTTTTCCTTATGGGTGGGCTGCGGGGGAAGGGCGCTATAACGACTTTTATAAAGACAATGAAAAATTATTGATAGGAGACGACCAATTAGGGCGTCTCCCAATTTTCGAAAATATAAACTATCGATGTTTCTTTAAAGGGCTTCGCCCCTTAAGATCCCCGAACGTTAAGGGAGTTCCCCTTAAAAACCCCAAATCAAGGTCAAAATCATTTAAAAACATAGTTTGCACACTGCGGCAAACTTAAAAAAGATTTTTTGCAAGAAACAGCAAAAAATATTAATTAGAAAATGTAAAATTCTTCCTCAACAACAATGGTTCACCATTCTTCTGTTCAATGGTTACAATCACTTCCCACTCTCCTACATCCAAAACTTCGTTAATTTCTACCGCTATTGAAGGATACGTAAATGCTTGTGTGACCATCTCCCCTTTAACTGGCACCTTTAAAAACAAATCTATAAAAATTTGAAAGTTATCTTTGTTTATCCTGATGTCATTCAAAGAAAGATCGTACCCTCCAGTTTTTCTTTCACCTGCACTAATACAAACAACAAAAGGAATATTAACACTACATAATAAAACTTTTTCATAATATTGCCTCTCCCCAATTTCGACGTTATCTATATTATCTTTAAAACTGACCTCAATCTTTTAATATTTATTTTCTTAAAACTTACAAAATCTAGTACAGCTAATTTAGGAGAAAAATAGGCTTTTTTCTTTAATAATATCATTATATCACCTACAATCCAACACGAAAGTTTTACATTTTCATTGTTTTTTTATTGTAATTTTTAATGAAGCTTGAATTATTCGTCTTACTTGGTTTTATACTTTTTTCTTTTAAAAATCAACTCATAAACGATATTTTATAAAATTCGTGGAAGAAAACCATTGAGTCTTTAGCTTAATGGATGAATTCCACCATTGTCCTTTTCAAAATATTAATCCTTACGAGCTTGAATCAAAAAAATGTTGTTAATTATATGTATGTATGGTACAATTGTATTATATCATAGAGTTTTCGAATTAAGGTGATTGAATATGTTAAAAACATACAAGTTTCGTATATATCCATCAAACGAACAAATAGAGAAACTTAATCAGCATTTTGGACATACTCGATTTGTATACAATCTTTTTCTAGAATTCTCCAGTAATGCATACAAGAATACCAAAACATCAACTAACTATTATATGTGGGCTAAAGTACTTACGGTTCTTAAAAAAACTGAGAAGTATCAATGGCTAAACGATGTCAACTCTCAATCTTTGCAACAGTCCATAAAAGATTTAGAGACTGGGTATAAACGTTTCTTCAAGAAACAAGCTAAGCACCCTAAATTTAAAAAGAAATCAAGTAGGCAATCGTTTAGAGTTCCACAACATATACAACTGTATGAAAATGAGGGTAATGATAAATATGGTACTCTTTTCGTACCAAAGTTTAAAGAAGGTATCAAAGTAAGAGTACATAGAAAAATCGATCCAAATGCAAAGATAAAAAATTGTACTTTCATTAAAACTACAACAGGTAAGTACTTTGTATCTATAACATTCGAAGTTGAAGGTTCTTTCCCCGATAGAGATATAGACTACGAGAACTCAATTGGTATGGATATGGGATTGAAAGATTCTGTTGTATTATCCGATGGAACAAAGTATCCAGCTCCTAAAGTTTTGTCTAAGTACGAAAGGAAATTAAAACACGCATATAAAAAGTTTTCAAGCAAAGAACAAGGTTCTAAGAATTGGGACAAGGCAAAATTAGAAGTTGCTAGAATACATGAGAAAATAAAAAATACCCGAGAGGATTTTCTACATAAACTAACGAAAGAAATCAGTGAGAACCAAGCTGATGTCTTCGTTGTGGAAACTCTCAATATAAGAGGCATGTTAAAGAATCATCACTTAGCTAAAAGTATTTCAGATTCAGGATGGTACCAATTCAAAACATTTCTAAAATACAAAGCAGAGAGATTAGGTAAAAAGGTAATCGAGATAGGAATGTTCGAACCTTCGTCTAAGGTTTGTAGTGTATGTGGGTATAAGAACGAAGGTTTAAAACTCTCTGATAGGGAATGGGTATGTCCTGAATGTGGAACTAAACATGATAGAGATGTAAATGCTGCCGTTAATATTAGGCAGTTTGGATTAAAACAGGCATTTTCCACACAGCCTTATGGCACATAAGGAAACAGTTAGTCACTGTATAAACTGACTCTACCCCAGGAACTGGGGGAAGTAAAGCCTTTGGAGACTGTGTAAGACGGGCATCCTTAGATCCCTTCTAGGGTGTTTTTCCGCAATGGTTGATGAATTAGGAAGCTATTGAATCTTTAGCTCAATGGTAGTTCACAGTATAATATTCATTGAAAACAACCAAAGGAGTTGTAGATATGTCTAAAAAGCTTTTGAAGAATGCGTATGTTTTGATAAGTGCTGATGATGATGTAGAAAAATTTGATATATTAATAGACGGTGATGAGATCGAAGATTTACTTGCACCAGGTGATTCAACCGAGATGGATTTGGGAGATGTGGACGAGTACGATCTAACTGGTAAGCTGATCGTCCCTGGATTTATT
>NZ_JALY01000071.1:0-8025 GCF_002924615.1 Petrotoga halophila DSM 16923
GCTCCCCACCCATTAAGAATTAAGGAATATCGACTCCTTCGAATTGCTATTCGACCATAAAGATTAAGGAGTCTTCACTCCTTCGTTTTGCTCCTCACATCCCAATTTGGCCCTGCAGATTACCTTAAACTAATAACTTATTTTCTACCTTTGAATTGTGTTATAATTTTTTCTATAATTTCAGGGTTAACTATTTGTTCAGGAATTTCACCTTTCATCAACTTTTCTATATCTTCAACCATTTTTTCATCCATTTTTCTTAACGAATACTTTCCATATCCTCCTATATGAGGCAATATATACACATTAGGGTATTTCAATAATGGATTATTTGGGTTTATTGGTTCTTCATCTAATACATCAAGCCCTGCAGCGGAAACTTTCTTTGATTCTAAAGCCTCTATGAAATCATTCTGGTTTATCAATTCTCCTCTTGCCGTATTAACTATTACAACCCCGTTTTTCATTAGGTTGAAAGCTCTTTTGTTTATAAAATGATAGTTCCCTTCATTTAAAGAAGCGTTCAGGCTTATTACATCGGATGTTTTTAAAAGTTCTTCAAAACTTACAGGTGTTACCCCAGTTTTTTCTATAACCTTGTCAGCTATATAAGGGTCATACGCTATTACTTTTGAGCCGAATCCCTCTTTTACTATCTCAGCCACACGGCTTCCAATGTTTCCATAACCAATTATTCCTACCGTCAATTTTGATAGTTCATCACCAACAAAATTTTTTCTATCTTGCCATTTATTTTCTTCAACCGCCTTATTCGCAGGAATAATTTGTCTCAGACATATGAGAATCAATGCAATAGCAAGTTCTGCAACGGAATCTCTTTCGTGGATACCAAGAACCCTTGTAACCATAACGCCATTTTCCGTGGCAGCTTTTATATCCACATTGTTGTATCCAATACCGTGGCGAGCGATTAGTTTTACATCTTTATTGTATTGAAAAAATTCTGAAGTAAAATTTGGTGTGACGCTTGCTATAACAAACTTAAAACCTTTCAATTTGGCTGCTAACTCTTTCGCCGGTATTTTAGGGTCCACCGTTATTCTTTCAACGATACCTATCTTCTTTAATCTTTGCATTAAATCAGGAAAATATATACCAAAAGTGCTGGAATTTACTATTGCGATGTTAGTATTGTCTTCCGACACCTCTTTACCCCCTTTTTTTATATATTATGTATATCTTGCCATTCTGTGTGGAATATTCCCTCTTTGTCCCTTCTTTCGTATGTATGAGCCCCAAAATAATCTCTCTGTGCCTGAATCAAATTCGCGGGCAGCTCTTTTGAACTTAATCCATCAAAATAATCAAGAGCCGAACTTAGAGCAGAAATAGGTATACCCGCTTTTTTGATCTGGGAAACTACCTCTCTCAACTTTGGAATTTTCTCCTTAAAATCACTTTTGAATTCGTCAGAAATTATCAAATTTACTAAATTGGGATCATTTTTAAATGTTCTTTGGATTGGTTTTAAAAATGCGGATCTAATTATACACCCATCTTCCCAAATTCTTGCAACTTCTGATAAATCTAAATTATACGTATATTCTTTGGATGCAACTTGCAATAACTTCATACCTTCTGCGTAAGCAATTATCGTTGAAATATACAAAGCATCCCTTAGGGAATTTATAAAGCTTTCGTCTAAATTCATTTCGATGGGGGTTTCATATATCTCTCCAATCCTCATCCTTTCATCTTTTATTGAGGATAAGGTTCTTGCATTTAAGGCAGCGTTTATGGTGGGTATGGAAATATTCAAGTCTAAAGAGTCTTGAACACTCCATTTCCCTGTACCCTTCTGCTTTGCGCTATCTAGAATAATGTCAACAATTGGTTGACCAGTTTCTTCGTCTTTCCACTCTAAAATCTTATAAGTAATTTCCATCAAATAAGATTTGTGTTCTTCGTTCCATTCTTTAAATACTTCACTCATATCCAGAGGAGTCATTTTAAGCACTTTCCTCATAATATCGTATGTTTCTGCTATCAATTCCATGATGGCGTACTCTATCCCGTTGTGAACCATTTTTACATAATGACCACTTGATTTGGGACCAAGGTAAGTAACACATGGACCATCTTCTGTTTGAGCAGCAGTAGCTTCGAGTATATTTTTTACCTCTTCATATGCGGATTCATCTCCCCCAGGCATGATGGATGGACCGTGTAATGCGCCGTATTCCCCTCCACTTATACCGGTTCCTAAAAATCTTATTCCTTTTTTATGTAATTCTTCGTATCTCCTGTCTGTATCTTTATAAAAAGAATTTCCTCCGTCTATGATTATATCTTCCTTATTCAAATAAGGTAAAAGCTCCTCGATTACATCATCAACCGGTTTGCCAGCTTTAACCATTAAAATAATCTTTTTTGGTGTTTTTAATGAATTAACAAGTTCTTCAATGGAATAAGTCCCTTGAATATTTTTATTTTTTCCTCTTTCTTCAACAAATCTTTTAGTTTTTTCATTTGTTCTATTGTAAACGGATACCTTAAAACCCTTTGATTCCATGTTTAAAGCAAGATTCTGCCCCATCACCGCCATCCCTATAACCGCTATATCGCTTTTTTGTTGATCCATTTTATCAACTCCTTCTATTTTTTTAGTAAATTGACTTTCACACGTACAATTGGGCCTTATAGCTTTTATAAACAAAAATATATATTATACACCACTATAAGCAGCGAAACCTCCATCTATTGGAACAACAACACCGTTAACAAACTCAGAACTATCACTTATCAACCACATCACTGTAGAAATTAGATCTTTAGGTTCTCCAAACCTTCCCATAGGTGTATGATTCAATATTTGATTTCCCCTTTGGGTTAAACTACCGTCTTCATTGGTCAGCAAGAATCGATTCTGATTAGTTAACAGAAATCCCGGAGCTATTGCATTGACCCTTATTTTTTTCGAATAGTTGTGGTTCATATGAACCGCTAACCATTGTGTAAAATTACTCACAGCTGCTTTAGCTGCAGAATAAGCAGGGATGTTTGTCAAGGGCCTAAATGCGTTCATCGATGAGATATTTATTATCTCTCCATAACCTTTTTCCGCAAAATATTCTCCAAACACTTGACTTGCCAAAAACGTTCCCAAGAAGTTCAAGTTAAAAACCCACTGTACTGCATCTTCTGGGAGTTCAAAAAAAGATTTATCTTTACTTGTTGTTGCTTCAGGTTTATTGCCACCTGCCCCATTTATCAGTATATCTATTTTACCAAATGTTTTGAGAATTTCATCTTTTGCTCTTACTAAATCATTTTTTTGCAAGACGTTAGTTTCAATCGTTATGTGTTCAACACCTTTCTCTGTTAATTCATTGCTTAACATAGCCATAGCTTTTTCCGAAAGATCCATTATAGCAATCTTCCCACCTGCTTCTCCCAAGGACTTAGCCATTTCAGAGCATAAAACACCGGCTCCACCCGTTATCGCTATTACTTTGCCTTCCACGTTAAAGTAATCTTCGACTTTACTCACGTTGATCATCTCCTTTTATGAATTCTTATTTATATTATACAATTAATTCGTTCTAAAATGAAATTAATTATCTATACAATATTCGACTATAATTCTTTCTAATTGTCTCAAATTACTTCTAATCGTTGATAATTCAAAGAAATAATGTTGCAGCCATGGAAGACTTTCTGTTATATTAAAAAGCAAAGCCAATGTAGAAAATGTTGACCTTATAATAATACAAAATTTCAACTTATCTCTATTTTTTGATAAAATAATTTTATAGAGTCTTTTAATAAAAAGGAATTAAAATGATGATAGATATAATTGCCATTTCTGACGAGGAAGTATACTTAACAAATAAAGACAAGAAAAAGTTTGACTTACTTATTTGTGCAGGAGATCTTTCTCCACAATACATTGATTACGTGATGAACGAATTCAAACCATCCTTAAGCTTGATGGTACACGGTAATCATGATAAAAAGTATTATAAGTTATACGAAGAAGAAAATAACTCTTTCTCAAAGGTATACAAAGGAGTTTATGTTTTAAATCATGGCATAGTTAACTTAAAAAAATTCATAGGCAAAGACATTATAGTAGCAGGATTTTCCGGTGCTCTAGCTCATGGTTATAGACCTTTTTATTTCAAAGAAAGAGATATTAATAAATTTAAAAGAGAGGTACGTTTCAGTACAATCTTTAAAGGTAATAAGTACAAGCAAATCGATATAATGGTTACACACAATCCTCCTTATATTAAAAATACGATAAAAAAATACGGTCAATCTCATACACCTTCAGAAGCCTTGGGGGAGTTTTATCTTAAGACATTTCCAAAAATTTGGATATATGGTCATATTCATCCGCGATATGATTTCCAAGAACTTGATTTCGAAATTAAATTCTTAAATAATATTTCTTATTTAATAAATGCGGTACCTTACAAATTAATAAAGTACGATGAAGAAAAAAAAGAAGTTATAGAAATTTGTACTTATAAAAAGATAAGTCCAAAGATCATTTTAATTTAGAAAGTAATTAATTCCTTTAAACGAAATTTTAATTATTATGTTGTATTATTGAATTACTCTTATAAAAATATATCCTTAAAAGGTTTTGCTATTCTGGACAAAAAATCTTTTTTAAACAAAATTGGGTTTTGGAGTTTTTAAGGGGCGCCATTCGTAAAGTTTCTAAAATGAGTATATAGCCACAAAAAAAGGGGGCTAACATAATGTATAGAACTTCAAGAAGTCTCAGCAGAAGCGAGTATGAAAAAGCTAATAGATTAGCAAAGAAAGACTTTTTGGCTAATATTTCAAAAGGGAAAGAAGGATATCTGCCATGTTTAGAAGACATCATCCACAATGTTGAAATAATTAAGGAAGAAAAGCTTGGTCTTATAGATATCCCTATAGAAAGGATCAAAGGAACATATTACCATTCTCGCTCACTATCTTTTTCAGCAAATTTTTATCCCTTAATGAAAATTGATTCAGAATTTGCAAGTAAATGGATTAATTTGTATGAAGCTCATATATCTGAAGGAATAAGGGATCCTGTAACAGCCTACGAGTATATGAATTGGTTTTATATTGTTGAAGGAAACAAAAGGGTAAGCGTTTTGAAATATTCAGACGCTTTTTCAATCAGTGGTGAAGTTACTAGGCTGATCCCAAAATGGGATGAAAACAATCCTGAAATAAGAATCTACTATGAATTTCTAGATTTTTATAAAAAGACAAAAATTAATATAATCTGGTTCAACAAAGAAGGCAAATTCAAAGAACTGTACGATTTAATCAAAGATTATGAGAAAAAAAGTGAATTCATTGAGAATAAATATGATGAATTGGTTAATTCAGTATATCTTCTATTTAGAAAACTGTATAGGGAAATTGCTAAGGACACGATTTCGCTTACTGAAGAAGAGGCCTTTTTAGAATATCTAAAAAAATTTGGTTTGGAGAACATTCCTGTTATTGAAAGAGAAATGAGGGAGCAGGTTAATGAGTTATTAGAAGAATTAGAGGAACGTCTAGGTAAACCATCAGAACCTTTATTCAAATTACCTCAGATTTTCGCAGGGAAGACATTAAAAGTAGCTTTCCTTTATAATACTTCAATAGAGGAGTCTGCATGGACATATTCTCATGAATTGGGAAGAAGGTACGTTCAAAAACGTTTAGGAAGTGAAATAATAACAAAGTATTTTGAAAATATTTCTGATTTAAAAACGTATGAAAGAATATTAGATAAACTTGAAGAAGAAAAGTTCGATCTAATATTTTCTACAAGTTTTGACTTCTTACAAAATCAGAAAACAAAGGAATTTCAGAATGTTCGATTCATGTATTTTTCGGGATATCGTACTACAAAGAATATTAATACATATTTTGGTCGTATGTACGAACCAAGATTCCTCTCTGGAATGATAGCAGGGGCTATGACATCCAACAATAAAATAGGTTACGTTGCTTCCTACGGTATACCTGAAGTTATAATGGGAATAAATGCCTTTGCTTTAGGGGCAAAGGCCGTCAATCCAAAATCAGAAGTATTTGTTGGATGGACGAATACTTGGCGCAATATAGAATATGAAAGAGACACGGCAGAGTATTTGATAAATGAAATTGGAGTGGATGTTTTAACCCATCATCAAGATTCTCCAGAAGTTTGCAAAGTTGGAGAAGAATATGGTGTATATACTATTGGTTACCATATTAATATGAAAGATTATGCTCCAACCACCCATTTAACCTCCGTGGTATGGAATTGGGGAGTTTATTATGAAAACATCATTAAAGATGTATTAAGGGGATCAAATTTCTCTTTATTTAGGTTGTTTTCCGGTTCAGAAAAGATTGAGAACTTTTGGGGTGGGCTTAAGAGCGGGGTCGTTTGTTTGTCCCCTATAAGTGAAATAGTTCCTTCTACAACAAAAAACCTTGTTGACACTGTGAAAGCAGATATTATGGGAAATAGGTTCCATCCTTTCAGGGGAGGTATTTTTGATAAGGAAGGCAATATGAAAGTCTCAGAATGCGAAGATATCGAAGACGAAGAACTAATGAAAATGGATTGGTTTGTAGACAACGTTTATTATTCCTAAAAATGGATACCGAATTTCGTTGATCTAAATCCTTTCTTAGTTTATCACAACGCTTATGAGTCAAGTTCAAACGTTGCCGGATATCTTTCATCAACGAGTGATTTTAAAAATCTCTTAATTTTAAGCTTCCACTTTTTCTAACTTTTCTATCAATTCCAAAGTTATTTCTCTCATATTTTCCACCACTAAATCTGCTTTCGATAGATCCTGATTGAGTGAGTTGGGGTTTTTAAAACCTATGCACTTCATTCCAGCAGCTTTTGCCGCTTTAACACCGTTCTTTGAGTCTTCTATAACTACACATTCGTATGGTTTAACCTTTAACAAACCAGCCGTGTATATAAAAATATCAGGTTTAGGTTTGCCACGAGCAACGTATTCTGAACTCACCACAACTTCAAAATACTTCTCAATGTCAAACGTGCAAAGAACTTCTTTGATCAATCTCATCGGCGAGGAAGAGGCCAAAGCTATTTTATAATTGTTTTCTTTCAGTGTCTGTAATAGCTCTATTACACCTTCTATAGGTTCTTTAGCACATTCTTTTAATAATTCCAAATTCTCGAAGTTTTGTTTTTCGACCAATTCTTCAACACTTTGCTGTAGATCGTATTCATTTTTTAAATCTTGCCACATTTCTTGGTTGCTTACGCCTATATAATTACTATATAAACTTTTATTCATTGGGATTCCCAGTTCTTCAAAAATTCTTTTATTTGCACTATAATTAATGGGTTCACTGTCAATGATGACCCCATCCATATCAAAAATAATAGCTCTTACCATTATTTTCTCCTCACCTTCACACAGGTTGATAGCTAACATGCTTCACAACATCTATTTTAAGAAATTCATTTATCTCTTTTTCGCCCCCAATATATTCTTTTAATTCTTCAAGGTCTTTGCTCATAAGCTTCTTGAATTCTTCTCCATAGATCGTTTCTTTTTTAAAAATATAAGAAGCTAGAAGATCAAGCCTCTCCTTATTTTGTTTAAGCAAATCAACAGCTTTATCATACATAGAGTTAATTATTTTCTTGACCTCAACGTCAAGTTCTTTAGCGGTTTCTTCCGAGTAATTCTTTTGTTTTGTCAATTCACTTCCCAAAAATATTTCTTCCTCTTCTCCTTCCCAATACACCGGCCCCATTTTTTTGGACATTCCTAACCTATAAATCATGGATTTTGCATAGTCCGTAGCTTTTCTTAGATCGTCTTTAGCGCCGGTAGTAGCAAAATTAAACACTAATTTCTCGCTTGCTCTTCCTCCAAGGGCTACAACGATTCTATCAAGTATTTCAGATTTTTTAATCAGATATTTGTCTTTCTCAGGAATTTGTAAAGTAGAACCTAATGAACCTGCACCCCTTGGAATTATAGTAATCTTATAAACAGGGTCGGTATTAGGCAATAAATA
>NZ_JALY01000231.1:0-9897 GCF_002924615.1 Petrotoga halophila DSM 16923
ACGCTGATGAGAAATAAACTAGGGCACTAAGAGCAATCAGGAGAACAACTAACAGTCTAGAATCAAAAAATCCTTTACTAGTCACGATAAATATAGACATAACAACGCTTGCGATGAAAATTTTAAATATTTCCATCCAATCTTCACCAGTCAAACCTTTAATAATATTGAAACCTGTCATGAACACGCCGATAATACCGGAAATAGCAGTTGCAAATGCGATACCCACAACACCATATCTGAAAGCCAACAAAACATCGAGAGTTGCGTTCACTAAAAGCATCACAACTGCTACTAAAGAAGGATACCTTGTATTTAATTTAGAGTGATAAGTTCTAATAAAGATAGTATGTAAAGAATAAAAAGGAAGCCCCAGAGAATAATATAACAAGGTTTTTGCTGTTATTAACGTATCTTCAAAGGTAAAACTACCGTGTTGATATATCAAAGCCACGATCTCATTGTTTAAAAATATCAAACCGAACATGGAAGGAATTGCAAAGAACAAAGTTAATTCTATACTATCTTTCAAATTCTTGTTGTATTCTTTTTCATCTTTAATACTTGAAGAATACGATAATTTAGGTAAAAGAGCGTTTGCAACACTGATGGCGAATATGCTTAAAGGGAGCTGATAAATTCTTAGGGCGTATTGAATAGTCGAAACACCCCCTGTACCTGTCCATGTTGCGATATTGGTATCAACTAATGTATTCAAGGAAGCCACAGCTACTCCCAATAATGCGGGACCAAACAAATTCATTATACTTTTCAGATCTTTGAAATTAAAATCAAGTGTCATCCGGAAATGAATCTTTCTTAAGATATAAAAGACTAACAAAAACTGTAAAATTCCTCCTACTGTGAATCCTATAGTTGGTCCTAATATTCTTGGGGAAAAGTAAGAAGATAAAAAGATAAACATGACACTGCAAAGGTTAGATAAAGCTGGGGCGAATGCCGGTCCAAAATAGATATCGTTACTATTTAAAACACCTGTAGCTACTGCCCACAAAGAGATAAAAATTATGAAGGGATATGTAATTTTCAACAAATAAGAGGTTAATTCCATCGTTGATTCAGATAAGCCGGTTCCCAAAACTAAAACTATTTGGTCTGAAAAAAGATATACAGGTATATATAATAAAACAGTCGTTATTAATACAAACCATATTGTGGTGCTAAGAAAAACCTGAGAATCTTTTCCTTGTTTTCTTGTAAACAAAGGAATAAAGGCTGAGGAGAGGGCTCCATCAGCGAAGATTTTCCGAAGAAAGAAAGGAAGAATAATTGCTACTAAATATGCATCGTACTCTGCACTAATTCCAAAATAATGAGCAAATGTAGCATCCCGTAAAAGGCCTAAAAGTCTACTTATAAGAGTTGCCAAAGAGAAAAGAAATGTATGCCTTAACAATTTCGACATCCAAATGCCCCCGATATTCTTTATTTGGTCCTGTACAATCTGTCTCCTGCATCTCCCAAGCCGGGAACAATATATGCTTTTGAATTGAGTTTACTATCCAAAGCAGCGGTGTAAATAATCACATCTGGGTTTTCACTTACAACTACGTTAACCCCTTCAGGAGCGGCTATCAAGGACATAATAGTGATATTTTGTCCTCCCTGTTTTTTCACTTGCTTTATAGCATGGTTCATAGAATGTCCTGTGGCAAGCATAGGATCGAGAATAAAGATTTGATGGTATTCTGTCAAAGGTGGAAACTTCACATAATACTCTATTGCATTGAGAGTTTCTGGGTCTCTATACACACCTAGAAAACCTACACTAGCATTTGGAACCAATGAAAGAACACCATCCAACATACCTAAACCTGCTCGCAATATAGGAACTATGGTAACTTTTTTATCTTCAACCATCTCGCCTTGTGTCTTTGCAATTGGTGTTTCAACTTCAACTTCCATCGTTGGAAGATTTCTAGCTGCTTCATAAGTTAGAAGAAGGGTTATCTCATTCAAAAGTTCTCTGAATTCTTTAGGTCCTGTGTCTTTATTTCTCATTATAGAAAGTTTATGTTTTATCAAAGGATGATCAACAACGTGAAGATTATCCATGTAAAAATTGCACCTCCCAAATTTTTGTTAGAATATCTTTTCGATTTTTATTTCGTCTAAAAGCCTTAAAACGTCATTTTTTCGACAAAGTTCTGTTCCAGGAGTCATGACTGAGGCGTTACCTGAAGCATTTGCCCATTTAAAGGCCTCTTCTTCATTTGCTCCTTCTTCACGTTTTAAAACGTAAGCTGCAAGAAAGGAGTCTCCGGATCCAACCGCACTTTGAACAGGTACATCTAAGGAAGGAGCATATAGGCAACTCCCCTTTGAGATAAACATAGCGCCCTCTGACCCTAGAGTAAGCAATATTTCTTTTATTCCGTACCTATCAATTAGATCCAAACCATATTTAGCAAGTTGGTCTTTGTCAATCCCATTTATTTTTTTGCCAAGAACTCTTTGAAACTCGTATAAATTAGGTTTAATACAATCTGGGTGTGATTCAACGCCGACTTTTAAATTTTCACCGTCGGCATCAAAATATATCCTAGCGTTTTTCTCTTTAAGGTAAGAAATTATTTCTGCATAAAAATTTGGGGTTACTCCTTGTGGCAAACTTCCTGAAATAACAACGGTATCATTTTCTCTGATTAAAAGTTTGAGAGTCTCATACAGTTGGTTCAAATCAGTTTTTGGAATCTTTGGACCTTGAACACTCAGCCGATATTGAGAACTTTGTTCTTGTAAAATGATGTTCATTCTAGTTTCTTTGGTAATTCTAACAGCCGTATATATTACACCTTCTCTATCCAACATTTCCTCAATCTTTCTTCCATTTTCACCACCAAGAAAAGAAATAGCCACGGACTTCCCGTCTAATTCTTTGATTGCCCTTGAAACATCTATTCCCTTTCCTGCAGGATAGTCTTTTATCTTTTTAACACGGGTAGTATCATCTGTTTTTAATTTATCTACATAAAGGTATCTATCTAAACATGGATTGAGAGTTATTGTAAATATCATATAAAATCATCCACTCCTTTACGGTACATCATGACCTAGTGCAGCTTCATAGATCTTAAACCATTGTTCTCTCGTCAATTTTATGTTCAGGGCTTCAACAGCGTTCTTAAGCCTTTCTAATCTACCGCTTCCTGAAATAGGAATTACTCCAACAGGATGGTTTAAAAGCCAAGCGTATACAAGAGTATCCATAGAATCGATACCGAGTTCTTTGCCAACTTCTTTCAACGTCGTCAATATTCTTACTGACTTGTCGTTTGAGACATCGAATAACTTTCCTCCCGCCAAAGGTGACCAAGCCATTGGATTGAGGTTTTTTCCTTTTAAAAAATAAATATTATCGTTTTCAAAATGTTCTAAATTGAATGGGGAAATTTCTATCTGATTAGTCACCAAAGGAAGGTTTAATTTTGATTGTAAAGCTTCAAATTGATTGATGGTGAAGTTTGACACTCCGAAGAAACGAACTTTACCAGATTTATGTAACTCTAAAAAGGCTTCTGCAATTTCTTCTGGGTTCATGAAGGGATCTGGGCGATGTATAAGGAGTAAATCGATATAGTCTGTATGAAGGTTACGAAGGGAATTATCTACAGATTTCAGAATATGATCTTTGCTTGTATCGTAATAATGAATTCTTTTTGTCTCCTTGTTGGGGAGCACTATGCCGCATTTGGTTACAATCTGTATCTTATCTCTTAAAGAAGGGTTTGATTTTAAAACCTCTCCAAATAAACCCTCACAAGTATAATTTCCATAAATATCGGCATGATCGAAAGTGGTTACTCCTAAGTCTATTGTTTTCATAATAAATTCTTCTGTTTCTTTTGTTGAAAAATTCCAGTCTCTAAGTCTCATCATCCCTTGTACTATTCTTGATAAATACAAACCACTATTAGAAACGTTTGTTTGCATTGTTTCACTCATTATTTCACCTCACAATTTAAAAGAATTTTCCACACTTTTTGATCGATTTATTATAACATATTTTCTTCCTAGCTATCGTTTGGAATATAAAAAAAGCAACAAATTTTTAATTTTTTGATATAATTAAATGTATAATTGGGCTGCGGATCAAAAGGGTAAAAGCTCCT
The DNA here is from genome assembly GCF_002924615.1 of Petrotoga halophila DSM 16923. Lineage (NCBI taxonomy): Bacteria > Thermotogati > Thermotogota > Thermotogae > Petrotogales > Petrotogaceae > Petrotoga > Petrotoga halophila. The sequence continues at coordinate 4,134 of NZ_JALY01000231.1, forward strand.
TTTCCTTAGATGGGTGTGGATTAGGATGAAATGACAAAAGAATCTTTTCCGAATGGGTGGGAAATAGAGTAAACTTCTCTTCTCTTTCCTTAGGTGGGTGCGAAGCTAGATGAAAGGGTAAAAGAACCTTTTCCTTATGGGTGGGCTGCTGGATGAAAGGGTAAAGAATCTTTTCCTTATGGGTGGGGAGCGGGGCGAAGGGGTGCTAATAAGGGCTAAGCGCAGCTTATGTAAAAACTATTAAGCAATTAACTCACAAAAAGCTCTGCTTTTAAAAGGGTCAGGGGACGCGCAATTAAATTTTAAAAAAGGTGGTTTTTATTCTGATAAACGATATAAAATCAATCGAAAGACTAAAACAAATAGAACTCTTCGTTTTAGATATAGACGGCACTTTTTATGTTAGTCAAAAGTTGGTTAACGGTGCACTAAAATTCTCCAACCTTTTAAAAAGACAAAATAAAAAGCTTGTCTTTTTAACCAACAACTCCAACAAATCGAAGAAAGAATACCAACAAGAGTTTGACACTTTAAACTATCCAATTAAAGAAAACGAGATCTACACGGCAGGCATAGCTGCTGCAGAGTACATAAAAGATAAGTTTGGGACAAAAAGGATTTTTTTGGTGGCTACACCCTCAATGATAGAAGAGTATGAAAGATTTGGACATCAAATTGTCACAGATTCTCCTGAGATGGTTGTAGTTACCTTCGATAAAAGCTTAACTTATGATAAGTTGGCAAAAGCCTCCATATTTGTATCTAAAGGAGCCTTCTTTTTTGTAACCAATCCAGATTTGAACTGCCCAACCGAAGAAGGGCCTATCCCTGATACAGCCGCTATTGCAAGTGTAATATCGAAAGCATGTAATAAAGAACCTGACATCGTTTTCGGGAAACCAGATCCCAAGATCTTAGAAATGATAATGAAAGATTATCAAGTAACCCCAGAAAAAACTTGTATAGTTGGAGATAGGTTGTATACTGATATATTAATTGGAATAAACGCTGGTACATTATCTACATTAGTATTAACCGGGGAAGCAAAATTAGAGGACCTAAAAGATTCTGCCATAAAGCCGGATCTAGTAGTTGACGATTTAGGACAACTTGCGGATCTCATCATGGGTGAAGAAAGTGGCTAAAGGAGTAGTTTTTTATTTTTCCTTAGATGGGTGCGGATTGGTTTGCTGCAGTGTGCAAACAAAGTTTTTAAATAATTTTGACGTTGAATTTGGGGTTTTTAAGGGGGAACCCCTTAACGTCTGGGCGAAGGGGCGCTATCACAGGACTTTCTAAAGATGTTATTATCGAAATAACAGGAGGGAGAATTTTATTAAAATCTACATTCCAGAAACTTATGAAATAATGCCTCAGAAAAAAATATACTTACTCCGAGCTGGCTTCAATGGATCTAAATTTCAAATCAACGACAAATTAAAAGATGAAATAAATAAAATATACAAGTTGGGTTTAGAGTTAGCACAACCAAAAGCCGTATGTGACACATATAAAATAGAGGCAATTCCTACAGAACTTATTCCTAAATCTTTCCAAGGTGTTAAGTCTATCACTTTTTTTGTATCCACCTTAGGATACGAAATAGACAACTATATATCAAACGCAAATACTCTCTCTTCAATGTTAATGGATGCTTGGGCTTCAGAAGCCATAGAGGCATTCAACGAATCTATCGATAAAAAGTTGAGGAAAGATTTCGGTAAAGGTACCAGAAGATTTTCTCCTGGATATTCAGATATAGATGTGAGAAAAAATTGGGATATAGTCAGTAATTTACTCAAAACAGAGATAGTAGTTGTCAACAAAGATACCGGTATTATAACTCCTAGAAAAAGTACTGTATGTATGATAGGGTGGTATGATGAATAGAAAAGATTTTGCACAAATACTGAACAAAAAGATACTCATTTTAGACGGGGGATACGGAACTGAATTTATAAAAAGAGGATATAAAAATATTCCTGCTGAGATTTTAAATATCAGATATCCAGAGGTAGTTTACAATCTACAAAGTGAATACGTAAAATCGGGAGCAGACATTCTTTTAACCAATACCTTCAGTGGAAATCGAAAAAAACTCAAAGAGCTAAATTATGAAGAGGCGTTCGAAAAGGTTAACGTCAAAGCAGTTGAAATTGCCAAGCAAGCATCGAAAGGCAAGGCTTTAGTCTTTGGAGATCTATCCTCTCTAGGAGAGTATCCAAAACCTATGGGAGCGCTTGAAATGGAGGAAGCTATCGAGGAGTATTATCACCAGGCAAAAGTGTTGTTTGAAAGCGGTGTAGATGGATTTATCGTTGAAACGATGACGGATATAAAAGAGTTAAAAGCTGCTGTATATGGAATAAGAAAAGTCACAGAAGATTTACCTTTAATAGCTCATATGACGTTTGAAGAGAACGGCCGTTCTGTTACGGGAACTTCTGTGGAAATCTTCGCTAATGTTTTCAACGATTTGGATGTGGATGTATTAGGGATTAATTGTACTTTAGGTCCAGAGGATCTTTTAAAGGTTTTTGAACGTCTATCACTCTCAACAAACAAGTTTTTATCAGTCGAACCAAACGCTGGTAAACCCATTTTCGATGGAAGACATTTGGAATACAAAATGACGCCTGAAATATTTGGAATGTTTGTAGAAGACTATTTAGATTTAGGAGTAAATATAATTGGGGGCTGTTGTGGTACCTCTCCAGAACATATAAAAGTAATTAGAAATATGGTAAAAAGAAGACCAAAAAAAATAATAAAAGAAATACCAATCATGTACTCTTCAAGAACGATCTTAAACAAATTTCATCCTTTTACCGTTATCGGAGAGAGGATAAATCCTGCCGGGAACAAAAAATTTCAAAATGAAATTGAAGAATTCGACTTCGATAATGTAATAAAAAGAGCCAACAGTCAAAAAAACGCAAAAGCAAATACAATAGACGTTAACTTAGGTATCGAAAAGATTTTGAATGAAGAGCATTTCAAACAAATTATCATAGAACTGGACAAACACTCTTCTCTTCCAATTTCTTTTGACATTCAAAATATTGGATTTTTAGAAACAGCTTTAAAAGAGTATCCAGGAAGACCTATAATCAATTCTTCTAAATTAAGTAAAAAAGATCTGGACAGAAAAGTGGAGTTGATTAAAAAATATGGTGGATTACTGATAGTATTAGCGCTCGAGAAAGAAATCTTAGAATCTGCTGAAGAAAGACTACAACTAGTACTAAGAAAATGGCCTTACATAGAAAGCAAAGGAATAACCAAAGACAGGATTATAATTGATCCATTGGTGTTATCCCTTGCTGCCAATAATGATCCAAATATTACATTGGAGATGGTAAAATTACTTTCGCAAAATGGGTTCAATACAACTATGGGTCTTTCGAATCTTAGTTTCGGCTTACCAAACAGAAATTATATAAATGCTGCTTTTCTTTCAAGGGCGAAAGGTAAAGGCTTGACTTCAGCCATCTTAAATCCCGAAGATGAGTTTCTTATGAACACTTTGAATGGTAACCTATTGTTGGATAAAAATATTGTGATACCAAGTAAGGTTGAAAAACAAGATGACTTAACCGAAAAAATCCTACAAGGTGAAGAAGGTGAAGTAAAACGAATCATTGAAAATCAGTTAAAAGAGAAAAGTCCATTAGAAGTTAGCCAAGATGTGCTTGGTAAAGCAATGGAAAAGATCGGAGACCTTTATGCACAAGGGAACATATATCTCCCAGAGTTGTTGTTAGCTGCTGAAACTGTCAAACCCATTTTTGATTACTTAAACAATTTGATTCCTGAATCTCAAAACGATAAAAAAGCTAAAGTATTGCTAGCCACTGTAGAAGGAGATATACACGATATTGGTAAAAATATAGTGGCAGCGGTATTAAGAAGCGCTAACTTCAAAATTATAGATCTTGGCAAAGATGTGGAAACTTCTACAATAATCAACGCTGTACAAAAAGAGAAACCAAATATATTAGGGCTCTCAGCTATGATGACAACAACAGTGGGAAAAATAGAAGAGGTGGTAAATGAACTAAAAAAATTAAGTATTAAAGTAAAAGTTATTGCCGGCGGTGCCTCAATGAACAAAAAACTTGCTGAAACCTTTGGCTGCGATGCCTACGCTAAAGATGCAAGCGAAGGGCTCAAGATATGTAAAAGCTGGGTCAATTTGAATTCATGATCGTTCATCTTCCGATCTTTATATATCAAAAATGTTAATAAAAAGAAAAAGTTTTAAGTTGATAAAATATGATAAAATCTATCGGTTTTCTTGAAATACCTGTAAATAAAAGATTTCGAGCAAATATAACGAAATTTTTTTCAAATTTTGATAAATGGAGATTTCGGTGTATAATCGCAAATAAATCCTTCTAATCATAAATATTTACCAATAATTAGAAATAATGAAACAATTTTCAATTTAAACTAATTTTTGAAAATAATATCTTAACGAATTTATTTTTAGACATTTTAGAAATAAAATGATCATAGACTGCGGTTAAAAGGAGAGAGAGCATCTATCCTTAGAGGATGAAGAGCAGTTTAAGGAATAAAAATTCTTTTATACTTAGAAGGTGGGGAGCGAGGTGAAGGGGCGCTAAATCAAGTTTTTGAGTTACTAATGACAGTAAAAATTCTACTTTATTGGGAGGGAAAAATTTATGACAAAAGAGGAACTATTGGAACAAATAGAAAGTCAAGGTATAAAGTATATTAGACTCCAAATTACAGATATCAACGGTGCCTTGAAAAACGTTGAAATTCCATCTACAGAGTTAGAATCTTCTTTGACTAACGGGACTATGTTTGATGGTTCATCAATTGAGGGTCTAGTAAGAATCAACGAATCAGATATGTTACTTAAACCTGACATAAACACATTTACAGTTTTACCATGGACAGTTGAAAGAGAAAAAGTGGGTAGGTTTATTTGTGACATTCACACTTCTGATGGTAAACATTTCCCAGGGGACCCAAGATATGTGTTGAAGAAAGTCATGAATGAAATGAAAGAGTACGGTTATACCCCATATGCTGGTCCAGAACCAGAATTTTTTATTCTCCCAAGGGATGAGAAGACGAGGCAGCCAATATTATCTCCTCTTGATAAGGGAGGATATTTTGATTTACTTCCCATAGATTTAGGGGAAAGGGTCAGAAAGAACATGGTGGAAACTCTACAAAGTATGGGTATTCGAGTGGAGGCTGCTCACCACGAAGTAGCGAATTCCCAACATGAGATTGATTTCAGGTACGACAATGCCTTAAGAACCGCCGACAATATTCAAACTTTTAAATTGGTTGTAAGGACGATAGCCCTATTGAACGGACTATGGGCAACATTTATGCCTAAACCATTTTTTGGTATGAATGGTTCAGGGATGCATACCCACTTGAGTATCTTTAAAGACGGAAAGAATATCTTTTACGATCCTAACGGTACTTATCAGTTAAGTAATGAGCTTAGATGGTTTATTGGAGGAGTTTTTAAACATATTGATACGATAACCGTTTTGGCAAATCCTACGATAAACTCATATAAAAGGTTAGTCCCTGGTTACGAAGCTCCTGTTAACATCGCATGGTCTGTATCAAACAGAAGTGCTTTAGTGAGGATACCGATGTCGAGAGGTGAAGGAACTAGGTTAGAACTGAGATCTCCAGATCCAACAGCAAATCCTTATTTACTGTTAGCAAGTGTATTTTCAGCTGGTTTAGAAGGTATAAAAAACAAGAT
>NZ_JALY01000033.1:0-135 GCF_002924615.1 Petrotoga halophila DSM 16923
TCTTCCACACGCTCCTTTGAGTTCAAAAAACAGGCTGATTTGTGTCCGTCACTTATCTCAACGAGTTGTGGACGTTCCTTTTTACATATTTCCATCGCATATGGACATCGTGGATGGAATGGACATCCTTGTGGT
>NZ_JALY01000033.1:238-399 GCF_002924615.1 Petrotoga halophila DSM 16923
GTATTACCGCCCTTTGCGCTACTACATCCAACGCCGTTGTAGGTTCGTCCGCTACTATGATCCTTGGATTGAGTATCGTTGCTAAGGCTATCGTCGTCCTTTGCCTCATCCCTCCAGATAGTTGGTGTGGGTATGATTTTAGTACCCTTACTGGTAATCCC
>NZ_JALY01000033.1:461-1735 GCF_002924615.1 Petrotoga halophila DSM 16923
AATGTGCTTTTCCCACATCCACTTTCCCCTGCTATCCCGTATATTTCATCTTCTTGTATCTTTATACTTACATCGTTGACCGCTTTTACTTCTTTTTTCTCTTCTTGCATTTCAAATATGTAATACGATTTTAGTTTTTCTGTTTTTAATACTTCCAACCTTTTCACTCCTTCGCCTTACCGATTCTTTGTATCCTTGTTCTTGGGTCTAAGTATTCACTTAGACTTGTTGAGAGTAGGTACAAGGCTACGAACAAGAAGATCGATATTATTACAGGTGTTAGTATCCACCACCAGTATCCCAGTAGCATCGCTTGGTAGTTTACCGCCCAGTGTATCATCGTTCCTATCGTTGGTATTTCTGTGTTGGATAAGCCTAATACCGATAACGTTACTTCCATCCCTACCGCCCATATCATGTTGTTTATCAACGTCGAAAATATTATCGGTATTATGAATGGAAAGTATTCTTTTATTACCAGGTTGAACGTTCTTGTCCCCGATAGTATTGATGTGTATGTGAATTCCCTTTCCCTTAGACTTAGTATTTGTGATCGTATTACCCGGGCATCCCACGCCCATCCAAATAGACTTAGTATGAGTCCTAATAGTACCATCGTTAAGTTTTCCCTTATTACCGATGCTATCAGTATCAGAATCGGTAAGAGCGGCATTACTACAAAACTGTCGTTTATCGACATCAGTACTTTGTCGGTTTTTCCACCTTTGTACCCCGATACTAATCCCATTATTATCGCTATCACCCTCGATATTCCTGAGGCTATTAACGCTATTGTTAGTGAGTTCCTTATCGCAAATGTAGATTGCCAGAATAGGTCTTGCCCTTGCGATGTCGTTCCGAATATGTGTGGCCAACTGGGTGGTTTGTCCCTAGCTACCACGTTCCACCTTAGTGGATCGTATGGCGAAAAGAATGAGAGTATTGACATTAAGGCTAAAATACATATTACTATGAACGCAAATCTGAACCTTCCATCTTTCATTAGTTCTTTGAATCCTTCCAACATTATCACCTCATCTGTACCTTACTCTTGGGTCAAAGAGTGGATATATTAGATCTATTATGAGCGTTGCTGACGCTATCCCTATTACCGATAACGAGACTACCCCTATTATTAGGTTGTAGTCGTTTGAGTTTATCGCTCCGTATAGTAACGTTCCTATCCCTGGATAGGCGAATACTATTTCTGTTATCAATGCCCCTCCAAAGATTTGCCCTAAAGATAGCGCTAAGTTGGTTACTTGCGGTAATAA
>NZ_JALY01000175.1:0-7454 GCF_002924615.1 Petrotoga halophila DSM 16923
GGGAACCCCTTAACGTCTGGGGGTGGGCAGCGGGGCGAAGGGCGCTAAAGCAGGTTTTAGAAATAAATAACTTTCAAAATAAGATTCCGATTTTAAGAGAGGTTACAGGGCGCAGCCCTTCCCCTCCCTCTCGGCGGGCAGGGGAGGATGAATAAGCGCTGATACCAAGTTTTAGAATTTCTAAAAACAATAAAAAATAAAAAGTTGAGGAGGTATTTTAAAAATTGCCAAATAAAAAATCAGCAGAAAAAAGGGTTAGACAATCAGAAAAAAGAAGACAAAAAAATCGTGGATATCAAAAGAGGATTAAGGAAATTTCTAAGGAAATAGACAAGAAAATTCAAGAGAATGCCGAAAGGGAAGAATTGATGCAGTTATTAAGCAAGTCTTTTAAAATTATTGACACTGCAAAATCACATGGTGCTGTACATAAAAATTATGCAGCAAGGAAAAAATCAAAATTACATTTAAAGGTTAAAAAACATTTGGGTGAAATGGCGCCAGAAAATTACCCAGTAAACGAGTAATTTGCCAATTTCTGCAATCAACACGATTATATCCCCCATTTTTGGGAGGTAATAAAGTTTTGAGTTCTTATTCTTATTTACAAATGTATCAAATAAATCCAAAGGACATAAAAAGATATCCTCTAGAATGGAATAAAATTTTTGGAAATAGCAATAAGTTAATAATTGAAATTGGATTCGGTGGTGGAGAGTTTTTAGTAAATTTAGCCAAAGAGAATAATAACTATAATTACATTGGCATAGAAACATCTCTAACTTCTTGTCACAAATTCAAAAAGAAGCTTTTTCAAAATAATTTAAATAATATACAAATAATTCTTGAAGATGCAAAATTCGCTATTAGGGAGTTTTTTTCTGACAACTCGATTAATAAAGTAATAGTCAACTTCCCATGCCCATGGCCAAAAAGTAAGCATGCAAAAAAACGTCTTTTTGACGAAAAGTTTATAGACACCTTATCGTCGGTATTAGAAGAAGTAGATGGAAAAGTAATTTTAACAACCGACGTTTTTTGGTATGCTTCTGATGTTAAAGAAAAATTTTTAAACAACGGATGTTTTGAAGTAAAAAATATTTCCGAAGTTAACCAATTACCATTCAAAACAAGATACGAAAAAAAATGGGAATATGAAGGAAGAAAAAAGTATTTATTAATTGCACAAAAAAGATGCAAAAAAACAATAAAAAGATTGTTAAAAGGGGATTTCGATTTGCCTCATCAGAAAATCAAGAAAGTAGATTTCGATAAATTACAATCTTTAGTTGGATTTAAAAAATCTTGTAAAAATAAAACTATAGTTATAAAGGACATATATACTAAATTAGATGGTTCAGAATATTTAGTGAAGGTTTTTTCTGAAGACGAAGGGTATATTCAAAGTTACTTTGTTAATGTCAGCAAAATGAAAGAAGGTTGGCTAATAAAATTAGATGATATAGCAAAAGCTTATAGAACCCCTGCTGTTAAGGAAGCGGTGAATATAATCGCCAAGGAGATAGAGAATTAATGTCTCATATAACTGTTTTGGGCGCAGGTAGTTGGGGAACCGCTATAACAAAGCATTTAGTAGATAATCATCAAAAAGTAACAATTTGGGATAGAGACAAAAAACTCCTACAAGAAATAAAAAAAGGACGTAATCCTCGCTATCTATCTACCGTAAAACTTCCTTCAAAAGAAATAAATGTTGAAGGGGATATAAATGAAAGTCTAAAGAACGCACAAATTGTAATTATAGCTATCCCTGTTCAACATATATCAGAGGTATTAAGCCAAATTCAGAAAAGCTCTTTTATAAATAAAGATATCGTTTTTGTCAATCTATCAAAAGGTATGGAAATTAACAACCGAAAAATACCGAGTAAAATTTTTGAGGAATACCTATCAGGATTTAATTATTGTACCCTAAGTGGTCCCAGCCATGCAGAAGAAGTAGCAAAAGATGTTCCTACATCGGTTGTAGTTGCAGGTAGAGACAGTCAGGTTAACAAATATATACAAGAAATTTTTAGCAACGAAACTTTTAGGGTATATACTAACAATGACTTAATAGGAGTAGAAATTAGCGGTGCTATAAAAAACATATATGCAATAGGTGCGGGTATAATAGATGGATTTGGAAAATGGGATAACACAAAAGCGGCTTTAATTACCCGTTCTTTGGTTGAGATTATTAGGTATGGAACATATTATGGAGGAAACAAAGAAACGTTTATGGGATTAGCGGGGATTGGAGATCTTGTTGTAACATGTACTAGCTCACATAGCAGAAATCGGTACGTTGGAGAAATGCTTTCAAAAGATATGCCATTGAAAACAATATTGGAACAGATGGTGATGGTTGCAGAAGGGGTTTACACGGCTAAAGCTGTGTATAACGACGCAAAAGAAAAAGAAATTGAAATGCCCATAGCTACCAAAATCTATCAAGTGCTATACGAAGACGTAAACCCTAAAACGGCTATTTACGAATTAATGACAAGGGATTTGAAATCTGAATTTTTTAATTGAAAGATTTTATGGTATAATTAAAAGTAAAAGATGAATTTTAAGGAGGCATTCGAATGCAAGTTTCTTTAGACCAACTTTTACAAGCATTGATGGCACGTATGGAGAGTTTAGAAATTTCTATAGAAGATTTAAAATTTAGAACAAATGTTGCTTTAAGGTTAATCAAGAAAAATGACCTGTTGGATGAGGACAAAGTGAAGGAATCTGTAAAAGAAGAATTAAGTGCTTTAAATGAACTAAGTGAAGATAAGATGGATTTAAGCGATGAAAGAATCGAAGAAATCTCAAAGGGAATAATACAATGGATCGATAATGACTTAGAGAGTTTGAAGAAAAGAATGGCAGAATATCAAGAAAAAATGAAACAGTTACTTGAGCAAGAGGAAGCTGCAGGTAACATCAGTATAGCCTCCCCAGAACTGTTAAATCAATTAGAAAGAGCAGGTATTGGAAAAAATCAAAAAGAAAAGGGCAAAAATAATGGAAATATAATCATGCCTTAAAGTTTGATTTTAAAAAATAAGAGCCGGTATTAATTTACCGGCTTTTGTTTTTATATACCCGTTTTGAAGGGCAGACTTCCTTCAAAAAGCATTCCATGCACTTTGGAGAAATTGGCTTACAAATTTTTTGACCAAAATTCACCATTGAACCATTCAGAGGTCCCCATAATTCAGAGGGTATAATTTTTTTTAATTGGACTTCCGTTTCTTCTGGTGTTTTTGTCTTCACCCAACCGAGTCTATTGGAAATTCTATGTACGTGTGTGTCAACTGCAAGTGCTTCTTTACCAAAAGATACATACAAAACTATATTGGCTGTTTTTCTCCCCACTCCTGGCAGCTTAATCAACTCTCCTAATTCATCTGGCACTTTTCCATTATATTTTTCAATTAAAATTCTAGAAATATTGATAATTCTTTCAGATTTTTGTTTATACATACCTGCTGGCTTGATTAGATCATATAGGTCCTCAGGATTCAATTTAGAAATCTCAAAAACATTTTTGTAACGAGAAAAAAGTGATTTAAAAGCTTTTTCGGTATTTTCATCTTTTGTTCTTTGAGAAAGCACCGTTTCAATTAAAACTTTGTAAGGATCAGTTTCAGAATTAATGCGTGGGAATATATGTATGATCTCTTCTGCTTCTTTTTTTATATCTCTCTTCATGTCTACTCCTTTTATCATAAAGTTTTCGGAAACTTTTTAATAAGCTTGAGAGCTTGGGGTCTTGTTTGCTTTAGCGCCCCTTCACCCCGCTGCCCACCTGTTTTGCTGATTTGTGCAAAAATCTTTTTTAAGTTTGTTGCATTGTGCAAACAATATTTTTTAATGATTTAGACTTTGATTTGGGGTTTTTAAGGGGGATCCCCTTAACGTTCGGGGATCTTAAGGGGCTTGCCCCTTAATGCTTAATGATAGCACAAAAAATATTAAAATTAGTAAATTATGAAAATAAGAAAAAAAATGTGGTAAAATATAGTTGTTTAGTTTATCTAAAACATATAGGAGTGACATCATTGAAGTCTTGTATAATTGCAACAGGTAATGAACTGACAGAAGGTATTATATTAGACAAAAATTCAAAATACCTTGCTGAAAAGCTCAAAAACATAGGATATGATACCTTAAAAATAACAAATGTTAAAGATGATTTATCTTTGATAAAATTATCCATTGAAGAAGCACTGAAAATGTGTGATACAATATTTATTACAGGTGGATTGGGACCTACAGAAGACGATTTAACAGTTCAAGCTGTTTCTGAAAGTTGTAATATAGATATTGTATTTAATGAAGATTTATCTGAGAAAATAAATCATTATTATTATAACAAAACCGGAAAATACCTAAGTGTTTTAAAAAAACAAAGCTATGTTTTAAAAAATGCCGATATACTACCAAATCCTATAGGAAGTGCACCAGGACAAAAAGTTCAGGTTAAAGGTAAAACTATTTATTTATTACTCGGACCATATAATGAGATGAAAGCAATCTTTGATACGTATATATATAATGAATTAAAAAGTAATATGAAAAAAGATCATGTAGAATATTCCCTTTATTTTTATGGTTTAACAGAAGCTGAGTTAATGCAAGAGGTTTCAGTTATCTTAAAAAATAATGATTACTCTACTAAAATTGAAGAATATGTTGGTCCAAGTTTAAGGATTAGAATGCGAAAAAATGACAATTTCGAACCTATATTGGAAAAGATACTATCTCAATTTAGTAAGTATTTTATTGGTTTTAAAAATTTAGAAAATACTTTATTTGAAGCATTAATGGGATCTTCAAAAACACTTTCATTTGCTGAGTCATGTACCGGAGGGATGCTTTCGGATACATTGGTATCCGTTCCAGGTGCTTCTAATGTGCTTAAAGCTGCAGTGGTAACGTATTCTAATGACTCAAAAGTAAAATTATTGAACGTTAAAAAAGAAACGATAGGAAAATATGGAGCTGTGAGCGAAGAAACCGTCAAAGAAATGGCCTATGGTTTAAAAAAAATTATGGAAAGCGATATCTGTGTATCTGTTAGTGGCATAGCAGGGCCAAGCGCTGGAAGTGAGCAAAAACCTGTTGGCACAGTTTGGTTTGGTTTTCTCACTAACCAAGATTTTGTTGCCGTAAAAGAAGTTTTTTCAGGGGATAGGGATGAAATTCGAAAAAGAGCCACTTACTTTGCTTTTTGGAATATTTTAAATTTGGTTCGAAATCAAAATCCTTAGAAAAGGGTAAGAATACTTTGAAATAGGAGGGGATAGAATTGTCGAATTACGATGTGTATTTAAATGTCTTTTTAGAGGAATCTAAAGAAGATATTCAAGAACTTAATGATCTCCTACTTGAACTTGAAAAAGATAAAAGTAACCTAGAAATAATAAACAATATTTTCAGAGTAATCCACACCTTAAAAGGTATGGCAGGTACAATGGAGTTTGATACATTGGCTAAATTTTCACACAAATTGGAAAATGTATTAGATTCATTAAGAAATAAAAAGATTGATTTAGCCGATGATCTGATGGATTTTTTGTTTAATGCCTCAGATGCATTAGAAGAAAGTATTTCAGATATAGCACAAGGAGGCAACGGCGATGTAGAAAAACTGGAAAAACTGTTGGAGAAAATAGACTCCTATGAAGAATCAACAGGTTCATCTAAACCGTCTAAGGATAAAACAACTGAAAAAGAAGAAAATCTAGATAAACAGAATAATGGCATCTATTCTAAAATGGACGACGAAACTAAGGAGCTTTTAGAGGATGTTTTTGAAAAAGCAAAAGAAAGAAATTTAAACTTTTTGATTTTGAAGGTTATTTTAGAGGATGGTGTACAGTTAAAGCAGGCAAGAGCTTACGCTATACATCACAAATTAGAAGACAACGGTTGTGAGATAGTTTATACGTATCCTAGTGTTGAAGAAATAGAAAAAGAAAATTTTGATAAAGAGTTGATTTTTGGGGTTGTTACCTCTAAAAGTATTGGAGAGATAGCAGAGCTTGTTAACAAAGTTGCCGAAGTGGAATCGGTTTATGTAGATGAATTTTCAACGAACAATCTCTTTGGATCAAAAGAAATGAATGAAGATGAGGAAAAAGAATCAAAGCAAGAGGGTGTAGAGAACAATAAAAAAGAAGTTAAGCTTTCGAAAAGTATAAGAGTAGATATAAACAAATTGGATGATTTAATGAATTTAATGGCTGAACTCGTTATAGCTCGAAGTAGAATCATTGAAACTTTAAGTAAGTACGATGTAAAAGAAGTAGATGAAAGTTTAACACAACTCTCAAGGATAACATTAGATCTTCAGAATGTTGTTATGAAAATTAGAATGGTTCCTGTCGCATTTGTCTTCAATAGATTTCCGAGACTTGTACGAGATCTTGCAAAAGAGGTGGGCAAAAAAGTGAACTTTGTGATCCAAGGAGAAGAAACAGAATTAGATAGAACTGTAGTTGATGAAATAGGTGAACCGTTAGTTCATTTATTACGGAACTCCATAGATCATGGTATAGAAGGCCCTCACGAGCGTTTGGCCAAAGGTAAACCTGAAACCGGAACTTTGAAGTTATCAGCTAGGCATGAAGGTAACGGAGTTATCATAGAAGTCGAAGATGATGGAAAAGGGTTCGATAAAAATGAGATACTCCGCACTGCTATAAATAAGGGGTTGACTAGCTCATCAGAAGCATCGAAATTAAGCGATGAGGAAATATACAATTTCGTCTTTTTACCAGGATTTTCTACTAAAACAGTTTCTACAGAATTGTCAGGTAGAGGAGTTGGAATGGATGTAGTTAAAAGCACTATAGAGAGTTTGAAGGGTACTATTTCTTTGGAAACAAAAAAGGAAAAAGGTACAAAGATAAGTATTAGTTTGCCTCTTACCTTGGCAATTATCGAAGCTCTTTTAATAACTGTAAATGAACATGTTTATGCTATACCTATTGCCAACATTGATACGACTCAAAGAATAAGTGATGGTGAGTTAAAAGTTGTCCAAGGTCAAGAAGTCTTCCTTTTGAGAGGAGAAGTAATGCCTATAGTGCGTTTAAGGAAGTTATTTGGTTATGAAAAGAAAAATGATTCTTCTAACGAATATATTATTATTGTGAAAGTGGGAAACAAAAAGTATGGGGTTGTTGTTGATAAATTATTAGGTCAAGATGATATAGTGATTAAATCTTTGGGGTCTTTGCTGAATGATGTTAAGGAGTTTAGCGGAGGTGCAATTTTAGGAGACGGGAGAATAGCTCTAATATTGGATGTAGCTTCTCTAATATAATAAATAATTTAAGTACTTTTAATAGACATTTTAGAAATAAAGTAATGTTCAAAAATTAGACTTAGGTTTTTAAAGGGTTACAGGGCGGAGCCCTCCCCCAATTGTGGGCGGGCTGCGGGGTGAA
>NZ_JALY01000174.1:0-8410 GCF_002924615.1 Petrotoga halophila DSM 16923
CTTATATTACAATTTAAAAGAACAGTACAATGAAATTGAAAAACGAAAAGAAGAACTGAATGATGAAATTCTAAAAAGAAATCAGATCCTTTTGGATTTAAAAAATCGATTAGCTGAAAAAGGAGTTATAATAAATGGTGAAGAATTCCACCAAATGGATCTTTACAACTTCCCATAAGCCAAATAAAAAACAAATAGAAAAAGCGTTGCAATTAGCCAACAAATATGGTGGTGTCTACCTAGAAAGAAATAAGCTTAGAATGGACGAAGGAAACTTTTATTTTGTAATAGATAAGAAACTAGCCCTAAACTTTCAATGGGAGGATGGAAAATTATTTTTCCATCCTTCTGTTTCCAAAATAAGATTGAACAATTATTTAAAGAATGGGATTGATCATTTAATAAACGCTGTATCTCCACAGAAAAA
Source organism: Petrotoga halophila DSM 16923 (assembly GCF_002924615.1). Lineage (NCBI taxonomy): Bacteria > Thermotogati > Thermotogota > Thermotogae > Petrotogales > Petrotogaceae > Petrotoga > Petrotoga halophila. Next base: position 428 of record NZ_JALY01000174.1, read on the forward strand.
CGATATCATACTTGATTTAACCCTTGGTCTTGGAAGCGATGCCTTGTTGTTGTCTCATTTTTGTAAAAAAATAGTAGGTTTAGAGGCTTCTTTTCCTATCTATGCAGTTGTTGTAGAAAATATAACAAACTACGATTATAAAGAAAATTGGATGAAAGAAGCTTCAAAAAAGATTGAAGTGATCAATTCAGATTATAAAATTTTTCTAAACGAGCAAAAAGAAGAAAGTTATGATGTCATTTATTGTGATCCTATGTTCGAGAATCCTCAGTACAAATCAAGCTCTATAAATCCTTTGAGGAAGTTTGCTCGATACGATAAAATTACACAAGAAGATTTAGAAAAGATGGTTAAAATAGCTAGGAAAAAAGTAGTAATCAAAGCACGTTCTAACGACAGTGTGTGGGATTTATACGACTTCGATAAAAAAATTGGAAGTAAAAAAAGTGGAGTATTTTTCGGAGTGATTGAAAAGTGAACACAGTTTTAGTTATAGCGGGCCCTACAGCTGTCGGAAAAACAAAAGTATCCGTAGAAATAGCCAGAAGAATTAATGGTGAAATAATTTGTATGGACTCTAGACAAATTTATAGCCATCTTATAATCGGTACCGCTATGCCTGATGAAGAAACCAAACAGATGATCCCACATCATTTGTTTGGCTCAATAGATCCAGGTACCCATTTTACAGCTTTTGACTATAAAAAAATAGCAGAAAAAAAAATCGGTGAAGTACTAAATAGAGGTAATATACCCATTTTAGTTGGAGGAACAGGCTTATATCTCGATGCTCTGAGAAAAGGTTTTTTGAATGTAAAATCTGACTATGGTTTAAGGACTTATTTAAGAAAATTAGAAAAAAATAATCCCGGTGTATTGAGAAAGATATTGGTAGATTTGGATCCACAAAGAGCCCAAAAGATACATCCAAACGATTTAAAAAGGATCATTCGGGCCATAGAGATTTATGTTGTAACCGGTATTAAAATGGGGGATATAGTAAAAGAAAATAGGCAAAGCGACAATACTTTTGATTATCGAATATTCATACTAGATAGAGAAAGGCAAGAATTACATGAAAGGATAAACAAAAGAGTCCACCAAATGATAGATGAAGGGTTGATAGAAGAGGTGCAAAATCTCTTGTCTTCAGGGTATCCTACAACTCTTAACGCTTTAAACACCATAGGTTATAAAGAAGTGATACAATATCTATATGGGAAAATCGATTTTAATGAAATGATTCACCAGATAAAAGTAAACACTCGAAACTATGCCAGAAGACAGATTATATACTTTCGTAAGATAGAATCTGCAAAGTGGATCAATTTGAGTAAAACAAATCAAGAAGATGTAGTAGATCAAATAGTAAGTGAAATTATCTAATGGTTCTGGAGCTGGGCAAAGCCTTATCCCTTATCCCTTATTCCTTGTGGGTGAGCAGCGGGGCGAAGGGGCGCTATAGCAAGTCTTTCTAGAAAAAGTATATTTAATTTTGGATATGAGGGGTGATAACATGGCAGAAAAATTCAATTTGCAAGACCGATTTTTGAACATCCTGAGGATTAATAAGATAGAAGTAAAGATTTATTTAGAAGGGGGATTTCAAACAAGCGGAGTGGTAAGGTCTTTTGATGATTATACTGTTTTATTGGAAAAAAACGGTGAACAATCGCTGGTTTATAAACACGCCATAAAAATGATGGCACCCTCAAAATACATAAAACTTTTTCAAGAACAGTCGTCTAAAGATGAATAGAAAGAGAAAAATAAAAAACTGCCCCGATGAAAGAAGGGGTAGTTTTCTAGTATTATTAAAAAAATAACGTTATAAGAATTTTGGAGGGAATTAATTTGAAAAAAACTTTTTTGATTTCTTTGTACATCCTAATATTTTCTATTTTTGCCATTTCTCAGCTATTTCAGCCACCTATAAAAAACTCATACATAACCGCATCTTTTGGTGAATACAGAGATACAGGAGTGGATCCGCATTTTCATTTAGGAGTAGACTTTTCTACTTTTAACAGAAAGGGAGAATCTGTTTATGCGGCAGCTGAAGGTTCTCTTTATAAGATTTGGTTAAACGATCCTCTTTACGGCAATGCAATATTTTTATATCATGAAGACTCTGATTTAATTAGTGGATATGCCCATTTGAGTGTTTTCTCTGATAAAATAACTAAATATTCTCAATTAGTTCAAAAAGAGTTTGGAAATCAAAGAATTGAAATTGTTTTTCCAAAAGGAGAAATCCCAATAAACCTAAATGAGGTTATAGCTTATTCAGGTGATACAGGAGAAGCCATAGCTCCTCACTTGCATTTTGAAGTTTTGAAACAATCCGAAGATGAATTGGTCATTTATGACCCACTTGAGTTTTTAGAATATCAGGAACAAAGGGATAAATCTTTGGAATTAATGAGCATCAGATCCAATAATAAATATTTTGAAGTTACAGAAAATGGAGAAACTGTTGTAGAATACGCAGGTAACTATCCCCGGATAGACATTAGAGTACGAGAGAAATTAGGGGACAACTCCACTATTCTTCCTAAAAAAGTTTCTATGTATATCAATGGGATTTTAACCTATAAATTGGATTTTAGCATAATCAAGGAGTCCGATATATACAAAGCTGATGTTGTATTTGGATATGGTTCAACATCTTCCATATATTGGCTGAAAATGTACTCTGATGACTATTTATCTCCAATAGTTATCAATGACTTTTCAGCATTTTCTAATGAAACTTCAAGGACTTTAAATGGAGAAATCGTTTTAGAAGACATATGGGGTAACGAAAAAGTTTATAAATTGAAATTCATAAAACCATAAGAAATGTTAATTTTATTTTTAAAAGTTAACAATGTATGAGTTTTCTTCACTTGCGAAATGTGATTTTTTTGGTATAATTTTTCTCGTATAATTCTAAAGATAATCTGAAATCTGCGAAAAACTCGAAGAAATTAAGGAGGCTAAAAAGTGAAAAAAATGCTCTTTACCAGTGAAAGTGTAACAGAAGGTCATCCTGATAAAATCTGTGACCAAATTTCTGATACTATACTTGATGCTATCCTGGAGAAAGAACCCGAAGAAAATAAGATGAATGCCCGATGTGCTGTAGAAACTTTGGTAACAAGGGGACTAGTTGTAGTAACAGGTGAAGTTAGAACTTCAGCATATATAGATGTTCCGACGCTTGTCAGGAATACTATTTTAGATATAGGTTATAACAGAGCTAAATTTGGATTTGATGGCGAAACATGCGCTGTAATTTCTTCTATTGAAGAACAATCACCTGATATAGCTTTGGGGGTTGACAGATCGTTCGAAGTTAAATCAAAAGAAGAAGAAGATCCTTTTGAAAAGATTGGAGCAGGAGACCAGGGCATGATGTTCGGATATGCGACAAACGAAACGGATGCTTATATGCCTTTACCCATTCTCTTAGCTCACAGACTTGCAAAGAGGTTATCCGATGTCCGAAAATCGAATACCGTAGATTTTTTAAGGCCAGATGGTAAAACTCAAGTAACAGTAGAATACGATGAAAATAATAACCCGGTGGGCGTTGAAACTGTACTTATTTCTACCCAACATTCGCCTGATATAGAAAGGCAAGAGTTAGAAGAAGCAATAAAAAAATATGTAATAACTCCAGTCATACCGGAAAACCTTTTTACAAAGAACACAAAAATTCTTATCAATCCTACAGGAAGATTTGTTATAGGGGGTCCTCAAGCTGATACAGGACTAACTGGAAGGAAAATAATCGTTGATACATATGGTGGTTGGGCACCACACGGTGGAGGAGCTTTTTCAGGAAAGGATCCTACCAAAGTAGATAGATCCGCTACTTATATGGCAAGATACGTAGCTAAAAATTTAGTAGCAAGTGGTGCAGCAGATGAAGTTTTAATTCAACTTTCCTACGCAATTGGTGTTGCTCAACCCGTTTCAATAAATATTGACACAAAAGGTACTGCGAAAGTGGATGAAGAAAAGATATATAAAGTTGTAAAAGAAATATTTGACTTTAGACCAGCAGCGATAATTAGTAACTTAAATCTATTACAACCTATTTACAAAGAAACCGCCGCTTACGGGCATTTTGGAAGAAAAGATGTAGAATTTCCATGGGAAAGATTAGATAAAGTTAAGGAATTGAAAGCATCATTAGGATTGTAATTTAGTTTGCTGTAGTATGCAAACTATGTTTTTTTGCCGTTTTATGCAAAAAACTTTTTCATAATGCTTTAGAAGTAATATCCTAATTCTCATTTGCGAAGCAAATGATGTTTTTCGTGGATCTATGCAAAAAACTATGATTTTGAACTTGGGGATCTTAAGGGGCTTGCCCCTTAACGTACGGGCAAAGGGGTGCTAAAACAGGTTTTAGAAATAATTAACTTTCAAAAAAGGTTGTGATTTTAAAAGGGTCACAGGGCGGAGCCCTCCCACCTTCCCGGCTAGGGACCCCAAGTCCCTTCATTAGAAGGGGAAGATAGGACCGAAGGGGCGCTAACACAAGGTTTTAGAATTTCTAAAAACAATAAAAAACAAAAATTGAGGAGGTATTTCAAAATTGCCAAATAAAAAATCGGCAGAAAAAAGGGTTAGACAATCAGAAAAAAGAAGACAAAAAAATCGTGGATATCAAAAAAGGATTAAGGAAATTTCTAAAGAAATAGACAAGAAGATTCAGGAAAATGCCGAAAGGGAAGAATTGATGCAGTTATTAAGCAAATCTTTTAAAATTATTGACACTGCAAAATCACACGGTGCTGTGCATAAAAATTACGCAGCAAGGAAAAAATCAAAACTACATTTAAAGGTTAAAAAATATTTAGGCGAAATGGCGCCAGAAAGTTCTTCTGTAAATGAGTAATTGATGAATTTTTGTAATCAATACGATTATGACCCCCTTTTTTGGAGGTAACGAAGTTTTGAGATCTTATTCTTATTTACAAATGTATCAAGTAAACACAATGGCCATAAAAAGTTACCCTATAGAATGGAATAAAATTTTTGGAAATAACAATAAGTTAATAGTTGAAGTTGGATTCGGCGGTGGAGAGTTTTTAGTAAATTTAGCCAAAGAGAATAATAATTATAACTATGTTGGAATAGAAACATCCCTAACTTCTTGTCACAAAATAAAAAAGAAAATCTTTCAAGATAATTTAAATAACGTACAAATAATACTTGAAGATGCAAAATTTGCCCTTAGGGAGTTTTTTTCTGACAACTCGATTAATAAAGTAATAGTTAACTTTCCATGTCCATGGCCAAAAAGTAAGCACGCAAAAAACCGTCTTTTTGACGAGAAATTTATAGACACTTTATCCTCGGTATTAGAAGTAGACGGTGAATTAATTTTAACAACCGACATTTTTTGGTATGCTTCTGCTGTTAAAGAAAAATTTTTAAACAACAGATGTTTTGAAGTAAAAAATATTTCCGAAATAAACCAATTACCTTTCAAAACGAGATACGAAAAAAAGTGGGAAAACGAAGGAAGAAAAAAGTATTTACTTATTGCACAAAAAAGATGCAAAAAATCAATAAAAAGGTTGTTAGAAGGGGATTTCGAGTTGCCTCATGAGAAAATCAAAAAAGTGAATTTTGATAAATTACAATCTCTGGCTGGATTTAAAAAATCTAATAAAAATAAAACTATAGTTATAAAAGACACATACACTAAATTAGACGGTTCAGAATATTTAGTAAAGGTTTTCTCTGAAGACGAGGGGTATATTCAAAGTTACTTTATTAATGTCATCAAAATGAAAGAAGGTTGGTTAGTAAAATTAGATGATATAGCAAAAGCTTATAGAACTCCTGCTGTGAAAGAAGCGGTGAATACAATCGCCAAGGAGCTAGAAAATTAATGTCTCGTATAACGGTTTTGGGTGCTGGTAGTTGGGGAACCGCTATCGCAAAGCATTTAGTCGATAATAATCAAAAAGTAACAATTTGGGATAGAGACAAAAAACTCCTACAAGAAATAAAAAAAGGGCGTAATCCTCGGTATCTATCTACCCTAAAACTCCCTTCAAAAGAAATAAATATTGAAGAGGATATAAATAAAAGCCTAAAGAATGCACAAATTGTAATTATAGCTATACCCGTTCAACATATATCAGAAGTATTAAGACAAATTCACAAAACCTCTCTTACAAACAAAGATATCGTTTTTGTCAACCTATCAAAAGGTGTGCAAATTAAAAGCCAAAAGATACCGAGTAAAATTTTTGAGGAATATCTAACAGGGTTTAACTATTGTACCTTAAGTGGTCCCAGTCATGCAGAAGAAGTAGCAAAAGATGTACCCACATCGGTTGTAGTTGCAGGTAGAGACAGTAAGGTTAACAAATATATACAGGAAATTTTTAGCAATGAAACTTTTAGAGTATATACTAACAATGACTTAATAGGGGTAGAAATCAGCGGTGCTATAAAAAATATATATGCAATAGGTGCCGGTATAATAGATGGATTTGGAAAATGGGATAACACAAAAGCTGCTTTAATCACCCGTTCATTGGTTGAAATGATTAGGTATGGAACATATTATGGAGGAAACAAAGAAACGTTCATGGGATTAGCAGGGATTGGAGATCTCGTAGTAACTTGTACTAGCTCACATAGCAGAAATCGGTACGTTGGAGAAATGCTTTCAAAAGGTATGACTTTAAAAATAATTTTGGAACAAATGATGATGGTTGCAGAGGGAGTTTACACTGCAAAAGCTGTATATAATGATGCAAAAGAAAAGGAAATTGAAATGCCCATAGCTGCTAAAATCTATCAAGTACTATACGAAGGTGTAGATCCTAAAACGGCTATTTACAAATTAATGACAAGGGATTTGAAATCTGAATTTTTCAATTGAAAGATTTTATGGTATAATTAATTAAGGAAAGTCAAATTTTAAGGAGGCATTCGAATGCAAGTTTCTTTGGATCAGCTTTTACAAGCATTAATGATACGTTTGGAAAGTTTAGAAATTTCTTTAGAAGATTTAAAATTTAGAACAAATGTGGCTTTGAGGTTAATCAAGAAAAATGACCTGTTGGATGAAGACAAGGTCAAAGAATCTGTAAAAGAAGAATTAAGTGCTTTAAATGAACTAAGTGAAGATAAGATGGATTTGAGCGATGAAAGAATTGAAGAGATCTCAAAGGGAATAATACAATGGATCGATAATGACTTAGATAGTTTAAGGAAAAGAATGGCAGATTACCAGGAAAAAATGAAACAGCTACTTGAGGAAGAGGAAGCTGCAGGTAATATCAGTATAGCTCCCCCAGAACTGTTGAACCAACTAGAAAGAGCAGGCATTGCAAAAAATCAAAAAGAAAAAGGTAAAAATAGAGGAAATATAATCATGCCGTAAGGTTTGATTTTAAAAAAATAAGAGCCGGTATCAGTTCACCGGCTTTTGTTTTTATATACCCGCTTCGAGGGGCATATTTCATTCAAAAAACATTCCATGCACTTTGGAGAAATTGGCTTACAAATCTTCTGACCAAAATTTACCATTGAACCATTCAGAGGTCCCCATAATTCAGGCGGAATAATTCTTCTCAATTGGACTTCAGTTTCTTCAGGTGTTTTTGTTTTCACCCAACCGAGTCTATTGGAAATTCTATGTACGTGCGTGTCAACTGCAAGTGCTTCTTTACCAAAAGACACGTACAAAACTATATTGGCAGTTTTTCTTCCCACTCCTGGAAGCTTAATCAACTCTTCTAATTCATCAGGTACTTCCCCATTATACTTTTCAATTAAAATTTTAGAAATATTAATAATCCTTTCTGATTTCTGTTTGTACATACCTGCTGGCTTGATTAGATCGTATAGGTCCTGAGGATTTAATTTAGAAATCTCAAAAACATTTTTGTAATGAGAAAAAAGTGATTTAGAAGCTTTTTCAGTATTTTCATCTTTTGTTCTTTGAGAAAGCACCGTTTCAAT
>NZ_JALY01000161.1:0-31964 GCF_002924615.1 Petrotoga halophila DSM 16923
CCTATTTTCAATATTGATTGGAAAAAAGCTACAGAAGAAACTAAAAATCAGATCAAAAAATATAATATAAAAGTATCGTCTGACAAACAGAAGGTGAAAAACTTGTCTGGCGGAAATCAACAGAAGGTTGTATTAGCAAAATTTTTGTTAAAACAACCAAAAATTGCTATCCTTGTAGAACCTACTCGAGGAATAGACGTTGGAGCTAAAATAGAAGTTTATAAGCTTATAAACGATTTAGCTAATAGAGGAATAGGAGTGATTTTAGTGACTTCAGAGATTCCGGAAATTTTGGGGTTATGTGACAGAGTTCTGATAATGCATAGAGGTAGAAAAACGGCTTTATTGGAAAAGGAAGAAATGACACCAGAAAATATACTAAAAGCTGGAATGGGGTTGGTTGAGCTTGTTTAAAACTCTCTTAAATTTTATGAGAAAAAATCCCGCCCTCGTTGGTTTTATCATTTTGTTTGTGGTACTTTCAATTTTTACAGACAGTTTCTTTAATCTCTATAATATAGTTAATGTTATTAGACAAGTTTCAATAATGGCTATAATCGGTTTCGGAATGACACTTGTAATAATTTCTGGGGGAATAGATCTCTCTGTTGGTTCAACTTTTGCGCTTAGCGCAGTTGTTATGGCTTCCATAGTCAAAGATGGGAGAGTTCTACTAGGAATAATCGTAGGATTATTAATTGGTGCAGCGATAGGGGCATTTATTGGAATTGTCATCTCGAAAGGCAAGATCCAGCCTTTCATTGTAACTTTGGCTACAATGGCTATAGGAAGGAGTTTAACCTTAGCATACACTGAAGGCATCCCAATCTCGATTTTTCCTGATAGTTTTAGATTTTTGGGTAGAGGGGATATATTTGGGATACCTGTGCCCATTTTGATCATGTTAGGTATATTTTTTCTTTCCCTTTACATACTAAAAAAGACAAAGTTGGGATTGTATATATACTCAATTGGAGGAAATGAAGAAGCCACAAAACTCAGTGGAGTAAACGTGGATAGATATAAAACCATTGTTTATATGTTGAGTGGACTTTTTAGTGCGATCAGCGCTATAATCTTGACAGCAAGATTGAACAGTGCTCAAGCCACATTTGGGCAAGGGTATGAACTTGACGCAATAGCAACAGTCGTTTTGGGTGGAGCAAGTTTAGCTGGAGGAAAAGGTGGAGTGTTAGGAACGTTGTTTGGTGCCCTTCTTCTAGGAACAATTAACAACGGAATGAATTTGATGAATATTTCCCCATTTTATCAAGATTTAGTTAAAGGAGTCATAATACTGTTAGCTGTTCTTTCAGAAAAAGAGGAATAAAAACATTTAGCAGCTTGCCGCGGAGTGAAAGTACAAAACTCCCCCCATTCCTTATGGGTGGGGAGCGGGGCGAAGGGGCGCTAAAGCAGACTAGATTTAACTAATTAAAGTAGTTTTTAGTGTTTTTAAGGACAATAAAATATGCTATACAAAGAGGTGGAAATTAGTACATGGAACAAATAACAAAACATCTTTCAAGAAAAAATATTTGTGAAGAAATAAAACCTGGAGCTTCTTCTTTAATTATATTTGGAGCCTCCGGGGATTTGACTTTTAGAAAATTGATCCCTTCTATATATACGTTGTTCAAAAAGAACCTATTGCCTAATGAATTTTTCTTACTGGGAATAGCAAGATCTAAATTCACTGATGAGGAATACCGCCAAGAAATCAAAAATAGATTATTGCAAGAAAACGAGGATAGCTATATAATTTCAAGGTTTGTTGAAAAAGTTTTTTATACTTCAGGTTTTTACGATGATGATACCCTTTATTTGGAATTAAAAAATAAATTAAATTATTTGGATAAACTCTTCAACACCCAAGAAAATCATCTTTTTTATCTTTCAACACCACCAAATGTCTATTTAGAAATAATTAAACGTTTGGGAAAATTTAATTTGACCAAAGAAAGCGAAAATTCTTATTCAAGAATAATTATAGAAAAACCCTTTGGCAGTAATTTTAACACATCAAAAGAATTAGACGAAGAGCTTCATAAGTATCTAAATGAAACCCAAATATACAGAATTGACCATTATCTTGGTAAAGAGACCGTTCAAAATATAATGATGCTTAGATTTGCAAACATTGTCTTTGAACCTATTTGGAATTATAAATACATAGATAACGTTCAGATAACCGTAGCTGAAACATTAGGTGTTGAACACAGGGCGGGTTATTTTGAACAAGCTGGCTTATTAAGAGACATGTTTCAAAACCATATGATGCAGCTTTTGACTCTGGTAGCTATGGAACCACCAGCATCCCTTGAAGATACAAGCGTTAGAGACGAAAAAACGAAACTATTGAAGACTATAAGGCCTTTTGAAAAAGACAAGATAGACGAATACTTTGTAAGAGGTCAATACATTGATGGAATGATAAATGGTAAAGAAGTTTCCGCTTATACAGAAGAAAAGAATGTTAATCCAAACTCCTTTGTAGAAACATTTGTAGCGGCTAAATTTTTAATCGATAATTGGAGATGGAGTGGGGTACCTTTCTATTTAAGGGCAGGAAAAAGGTTGAAAAGAAAAGTTACAGAAATCGTCATAATCTTTAAAGACGTTCCCCATTCAATATTTGCTAAAAATGATATAACCTTAGAAAAAAATGCTCTCATTCTAAATATACAACCAGACGAAGGGTTTTCACTGAAGATCCAAGCCAAACAACCCGGTTCCAAGCTTTGTTTAAATACATTAACAATGGATTTCAATTATGACGAATTCTTCAAATTCAAAGGTCCTGATGCATATGAAAGGCTTCTTTTGGACGCCATGTTGGGTGATCAAACACTTTTTGTAAGAAGTGACGCTATGGAAATTTCTTGGAAAATCTTCACCCCTGTTTTAGAAAAATGGGAAGAAGAAAAACATAATGGGCTGAGATTATACAAAGCTGGTACCTGGGGACCAAAAGAATCTTTTGAGTTATTAGCAAAAGATAATAGAAGTTGGCGAAACTTAGACTTTGAAAGTGAGGATTTATATGCAAGCAAAGTTTTTTGAAGATCCCCAAAAATTCCACAAAGAAGCCGCAAACCTAATTTATAAACTGTATAAAAAAAGCATAGAAGAAAATAAATTATTCACCTTAATGCTCTCAGGCGGAAGAACACCACTTCCCGTTTATGAAAAATTGGCATCAGAGTACAAAAATAAAATAAATTGGGAGAAAGTCCACATTTTTTGGGGAGACGAAAGATACGTCGATCAAAAAAGTGAAGAAAGTAATTTCAAATGGGCATACGATTTTCTAATAAGCAAGATTAATATTCCTACAAATAATGTACATAGGATAAAAACAGAACTACCTATAGAAAAAGCATCACAAGAATACGAAAAAGAAATAATCGATTTTTTTGGAGAACAAAATCCCGTTTTCGATCTTATATTACTCGGAATAGGAGAAGATGGCCACACAGCATCTTTGTTCCCTTCAAGTGACACTTTAAAAGAAAATACAAAGTTATTCACTGCCACACCACCATCTGGAACACCAAAAGTACCGAGAATTACCGCCACGTACAAATTGCTGAACAACGCAAGAAATATCCTTTTTCTAAGTTCATACAAAGGGAAAGAGAAAGTAATAGATGAAATCCTAAACCACCCTAAGATAGCAGAAGAAAAATTTCCTGCTGCAAAGGTTAAAGTTAAGAATACTTATTTTTTCATAAAAATATAGGGACTGTTTGACAGTCCTTTTTAATTTAATAATTATTAATTGAGAAATTGTCTAAAATTTCCCCATTATTCAGTGGTAAATCTAAAAATCTCTTTATTTTTGATTTTTGTAAGTTTTTTGTAATTAACCATATGATTGTTTGTTTGGTATAATTATTAAAAAACTTTTAATGGATTCAATGCCGCAAAAAGGGAGGGGAATTAGTAGTGTTTAACATCGCTGTCATTGTAAACACTTTAGCCGTTTTAATTGGGGGTACATTGGGAACATTTATTGGGAATAAATTGCCAGATAATTTGAGACTTATTTTATTTCAAAGTGTTGGTCTGACTACTTTTTTGATCGGAATAGGGATGGGGTTAGATGCAAGCAATTTGATCGTGGTTTTGGTATCTTTGGCACTGGGAGGAGTAATTGGAGAGTTATTGAGAATTGAAAACGGTCTAGGAAAATTGGCAAACATCGTTGAAAGATCACAGGGAGAAACACCTTTTGTAAGGGGATTTATTACCGCCACCGTTCTTTTTGTTATAGGCCCTATGACGATAATTGGATGTCTAAATGCCGGTCTTTCAGGAGATAACTCTGTTATTTTCTTAAAATCTGTTCTGGATGGAATTTCTTCTATGGTCTTAGCCTCGGTTTATGGCGTGGGGGTTACATTCTCTGCTGTGAGTGTATTTTTGATTCAAGGTTCGATAGTTAGTTTGGCTGGAATGCTTTCTTTCCTTTCAAATCCTTATTATTTGAATGATTTTACAGCCGTGGGTGGGGCGATGATAATTGCTATTGGAATAAGACTTTTGGAGATAAAAGATATAAAAGTAGGAAATTTCCTTCCTTCTTTGATAATTGTCGTTTTGATAAATTATATTCTTACCTTTTTTGGCAGGTTTTGACAAATTCCTATAAAATATGTTATAATGTTTAATAGAAAGACTAACAAATGTTTTCTTCTTATTTAAACTACTATTCATATCTTTGCCGCCCATACTATATTCACCTATATTTCTAATACTGATGAATTAAACAAAACTAATTATCAAACCTTTTTCGAAAGGTCCTTGTTTTTGTTACTTGTTAAAAAGGCAGAAAGGAGGAATCTAAATGCTTAGATTAGAAAATGCTTTATGGAAACTGGAAAAATATGAAGATGAACTGTTATCTAATACGATACTTTACAATCAACTTCCTTTAAAAAACTTCGACGAGCAAAAAAACTTTATAATAAACAGATTGAGAGAAATGAACTCACCAAATATTAAGGAAGATGATGAAGGGAATGTATATGTCTCGTTTGTTAACGACGATACATCTCCTACGGCACTTGTTTTCACAACTATAGATGAGATACACGATCCACTTGTTGAAAGATTTGCCAGGGTATTAAAAGGAAAAATAGAAGGTTTAAAGATCGTTTCGTCTTCACTTAAAGTAGCAGCTCTCTTGACTATGATAAAGTTTTTGCACTCAGAAAATGTAGACTTGAGAAAGAACGTATTTTTCCTTTTTCTAAACCAGGCAAGAAAAAACAAATTTTTGAGTTTAGGAGAGTTTTTACAAGAAAATATCAAAAGTTTGGACTATGCCATTAAAGTTAATGGTATCAATTTGGGAGATCTTGGGCATCGTTCTTTGGGAAAATATGTCTACAAATTAAAGTTTTATTCTCGAGATTCAATACACAAAACTTCTAAAGCTCCATCAACCCTAGAGATATTGTACAGAATAACTTCTAATCTGAAAGAAAATGCAGATATGGAAGGCACCTCTGTAAGCATCTTAAAACTTGACAGATTCGAGGACAACACCGAAGTGATAATGGAGATAAAGAGCGAAGGAGACCAAGATTTAGAAACTATAAGTGAAAATTTAAGATCCACCGTCACGGAATTGGCAGAAAGATACAATTTAAAGATCAAATTGAATCTACTTTCATACATTCCGACCACTTTCATACCAAATGACCATCCTTTGATCGAACAGATCAGAGAGGTTCACAGTCATTTAAACATCAAAACCAAATTGGTTGCTTTAGACAAAGATGAAGCATTGATAATTAAATCAGGTATTCCAGCAGTTTCCCTAGGTATAGGGAAAGGTGAAATATTAGATGGCACAGAATATTTTGAAAGAGATGGTGTAATGAAAGGTCTGAATCAAATTTTGATGGTAGTTGATAATGTAACAACAGAAAACTTTGCTGAAGAAGAGATAGATCAGGACATTATAGGAGAAGAAAAAGATTAAACAGAAAGGAAGATAAAAGATGAAGGACAATATTTTAAAACGTTCTTTTCACCATTCAAAGTTTGAAAACATTAAAGAGCTTGTTAAAATAAAAGAAAAACAAGATGTAAAAATATCCCTTGCCTTTCCTTCTTTAAACGAAGAAAAAACAATTGGTAAAGAGATAATCATTATGAAAACAGAACTTATGGAAAAATATCCATTATTGGATGAAATTGCTGTAATTGACTCTGGCTCAGAGGATGAAACAGTTTCTATAGCAAAAGAGTACGGTGCAAAAGTTTTTTACTCCAGTGATATTTTACCCGAATACGGTTTTTACAAAGGAAAAGGAGAAAATCTATGGAAAAGTTTATACGCACTTAATGGTGATATAATCGTATGGGTGGATTCAGATATAGAGAACATACATCCAAAATTCGTATACGGTTTAGTTGGTGCTTTGTTGAATTATCCAGAAATAGGCTACGTCAAAGCCTTTTATGATAGACCCATTGTGGGAAAATCAGCAATGCAACCAACGGGTGGAGGAAGGGTTACCGAATTGGTTGCAAGGCCTTTATTTTCTTTGTTTTACCCGGAGTTGTCAACGATAATTCAACCGTTAAGTGGTGAATATGCAGGAAGAAGGGAAATTTTAGAAAAACTACCGTTTTTTGTGGGTTACGGCGTGGAAATTGCTCATCTCATTGACATATCTGAAAAATTTGGCACCGAGATAATAGCTCAAGTGGACCTTGAACTTCGAATACACGACAACCAACCTTTACACTCACTGAGTAAAATGGCTTTTGAACTCACAAAGGTAGTATTAAAAAGATTGGAAAAATATGGAAAATTAGATTTAAACACCGAATTGAACGATAAACACCTAATGATTCAAAAAAAAGAAAATGAGAAGATATTAGTTCCAACGGAGATACTAAGTGTTGAAAGACCTCCTATCATCACCATCCCAGAGTATAAAGAAAAGTTTTCAAAAGGGGAGAAAGTATGAACAACCTTTACATCTTCCACTATCATTACATAAAAGGTGGAGTTTCTACCGTTGTTAGAAATATTGTAAAATCTCTAAAAGACGAATACAAAATTACTCTCTTTGGTTCAAAAAAAATGGGGATAGATGGAATAGAAGAGGTCTTATCTTACAAAAATGTTGATTTTATTGATTTCCCAGAGCTCGGATACATATATTATGACAGCACCAATTATAAAACTTTTCTCGAACTCAAAGAATCTATAAAAAACAAATTGAACAATTATCACGATGAAAGGGCTATATACTGGGCACATAACTATAATTTAGGCAAAAATCCTGCATTCACACAAGCTTTTAAAGAATTTATCACAACAAAAAATGTACCCACAATTATTCAAATTCACGATTTTCCTGAATGTGCAAGATGGGAAAACTATTCTTTTATAAGAAAATTCATAAATTCTTCCCTATACCCAATAAAAGAGAATATACAGTATGCAACTATCAATCTATCCGATTACAATAGGCTTATAAAAAGTGGTATACCTTCAGAAAATACTTTTTATCTTCCAAACGCTGTTGAATTTGCTAAAAATAAAGATAAAATAAAAGACATTGACAAAGATGAAGTCATAAATAAACTAAAGAAATTGGGATATAACCTTGATCCCACAAATAAAAACATTTTGTATCCTACAAGGACGATAAGAAGAAAGAATATCTTAGAAGCGGTACTTATAAATCGTTTGTATGGAAAGAGTAATCTTCTTGTCACATTACCAGCTAATTCTGATAAAGAAAGGCCATACGAAAAAGTTGTAAAAGAAACCTTTGAATCTGAAAAAGTTAAAGGAGCTTGGGCTATTTCAGCAAAAGATCCTTCGCTTTTTCCATATATACTGAATATTTCTGATCTTTTCTTTTCTTCTTCAGTATTAGAAGGATTTGGAATGATATATTTAGAATCAAAATTCAACGAAAAAAACTTTTTAACCAGAAAATTAGATGTGATAGAAGATTTCAAAAATATAAAAGAAATAAGTTACTACGATAGATTTTTGGTTAGTCTTTCTCCTAAAGAAATAAACAAAGTAAAAGAAAAATACGAAGAACAAATTAACAAGATACCTATCTCTGAAGAAAACAAAAATCACTTAAGACAAGATTTAAACAACAAATTTGATAAAGATTTAATTGACTTTTCATTTCTCCCCGTCGAACTTCAAAAGAAATTCTGTACGGAAGAAGAAACAAAACTTAAAGATTTGAAAGAAATCAACAAAGAAATATTTGATAAAATAGAAACGTTGACTACAACAAAGCACGTTGACCAAGGAATAAACATAGAAGATTTCTCATTGAAGGCGTATAAAAGTAAAATATTTTTATTATTAGATAAAGTGCAATCTAAAAAAGGTACTACAAAGGAAATAGAAGATACAATAATTGACGAAAATATTCTAAAATCTTTTCTAACGATAGACAATATAAGATTACTCTTTTCTTATTGAACAGGATAAAAGAGCGAAGACTTCTTCAGCTTTATGGGTAGAGAGTTGGAATAAAAGGATAAAGACTCTTTATCCTTATGGATGGAAAGCAGGTAAAAGAATAAAGATTTTTTATCCTTATGGGTGGGGAGCGGGGTGAAGTGGCGCTAACACAACTTAGGAGGCTATTCCCATGTATGAAGATATAAAAAACATTCCGACAATTATAATTAACGGTATGTCCAAAGAACAAATCCTTAGGATAATGAAAACGATAAAAAATATGGAAAACTTACCTGAAAATATAATTTTTGCTTCCATTACTCCTACAAGTTCTCAATGGACAGTTGAAGAATTAATCAAAGAGTTAAAGCAAGAGGATATAGAAATGAAAAAAGTAACAGAAAATCTCAAAAAAGGGGTATACGACAATTACAAAAAAGACAGCAAGTGAGAATAAAACTCTCATCGCCTATGTCGATGGAAGTTATGACGTAGAAACAAAAATATACGGTAGCGGCATAGTATTTCTAGATGATGAAGAAAAACATCTCTTCTTTTCTGGTAATAACCCAGAATACTCCTCTAGCAGAAATGTTGCCGGAGAAATAAGTGCATCAATCTACGCAATGGAATACGCCAAAGAAAAAGGTTACGAAAAGATAATAATAAATCATGATTACATCGGATTAGAGAAATGGTGTACTGGAGAATGGAAAACGAATAAAAAAATAACCATAGCTTATAAAAATTGCTATGATTATTTTAGTAAATTTTTAACAATACAATTCCATTGGGTAAGGGGACACTCAGGAGATCCTTACAATACATTGGCAGATCAATTGGCTAAAAAAGCATTAGAAAGCAAAAATTTCCGTGATTTAATAACGAAATATATAAAAAATTAATAAAAATTTCTTCCTTTACTTTCCTTAATACTTCCTCTGTTACTTTAGGAACCATTTTTTAACCTATTTTCTAGAATGGTAAACATTTAAACTATCCTTAAATTTTTAAGAAATGTGAGATATAAAGAGTAAATGCTTTCTAATCAATTTTAAATGGTAATAATTGCTTATAAATTCATTTAATCGGATTTTACTTTCCGATATTTTTTTGATACAATAAATAGTAGTTACATAAGAAAGTTACTTATGTAACTACATTATGAGGAGAAGGAGGTATATCTTTATGAAAAGGTTTTTGGTATTAAGTTTCATAATACTCGGGATCCTAGGTGCTTCTACTTTTAATGCTCAAACCCTTTCTGTATGGATAGGAGGACATGTCGCAGAATTAGATGAAACGTGGAACGAAGTTATATCAAAATTCGAAGATAACACAGGTATAAAAGTAGAAGTACAATTGTTCGGATTTGATACTTACTATGACCATTTAGTAACCGCGCTTCAAGGAGGAGTAGGGCCTGATTTAGCATTTGCTGACTTGGGTGGTTGGGTTCCAACATTTGCATCTCAAGGATGGCTTGAACCATTAGATGATAAATTGAATTCCTGGGATGGTACGAATGAAATATGGGAAAATCTATGGCCAACGGTAACCTATGAAGGTAAAAGATACGGACTACCTTGGTATACAGACGCGAGACTATTGTTGTATAATAAAAAAATGTTTAGAGACGCTGGATTAGACCCTGAGAATCCTCCTAAAACTTGGGAAGAATTTTTGTATACCGCTATGAAATTAACCGATCCTTCCAAGAGGGTATATGGTTACGGTGTCAGCGGCACTAAAACTGAACATACTACTTTAGGTTATATGATATTTTTGTACAGTGCAGGAGGAAAATTACTTACAGATGATTATTCTAAAGCTGCCTTTAATACTCCAGAAGGACTACGTGCTTTAAAATTCTATACTGACCTTGCGTTGAAATATAATGTAAGCCCTAACCCTCTTTCTTACCATGAAGATGACTATAGGAATCTTATGGCTCAAAACAGAGTCGCGATGGCAGTAGGAGGACCTTGGTCATTCCCGTTAATTGAATCAGCGAATCCCGATATTGAATATGGAGTAAGTATCCACCCTTATGCTGTTACTCAAGCATCTGTATTAGGTGGATGGGCTCTTGTTATTCCCAGTTCCAGTAAAAATAAAGAAGGTGCATGGGAATTAGCTTCATATTTGACTAGTTATGAGACATGGATGTTTTGGGTAGAACAAAATCATGGACCAATGCCTACAAGGAGAGATGTTGCAAGAGACGCCCCATATTTTCAACAAAATGAAAATTGGCAAGTTATTTTTGAAGCATTCCCTAATGCTATCCCTAGACCACCTATTCCAGAATGGCCTCAAGTTTCAGAACAAATTCAAATTATGGTACAAGATGTTTTATTAGGTAATTCCACAGCAGAAGACGCCATAAAAAAGGCAGAAATAAATGTAAATAATATTTTGGGTAATTAACATGCTTTTTTATAAATAAGGGGGGAATCTCCCCTCCTTATTTAAAACTAAAAAAACAGAAGTATAGGAGATTGAAAATTTATGTTGAAAATCTCAAAAAATGAAAAAACAGCTTATAAGATGGTTCTTCCTTATGTTTTAATTATAGTATCATTAATAGTTTTTTTATTAACTTTAAATATATATCTCAGTTTTACTAATAACGAAGGAAATTTTACTTTTTCTAACTATATTGAAGCTATCAAAGATCCCGTATTTCTTATAATGTTAAAAAATACAGTTATATGGACAATATGTAGTGTGATAGGACAGTTATCTTTAGGATTATTGGTAGCAATTTTATTAAATCAGATAAAAAAAGGAGAAGTGATTTTCAGAAGTATAATTTTAATTTTACCTTGGGCAACATTAGACATAGTAGCTGGAGTCACATGGAAATGGATGTTCAACGATATGTATGGAGTCATAAATGATATTCTATTTAGATTTGGTTTTATATCTGATTATATTTCATGGTTAGGACAACCAAAAACTGCTTTAGCAGCGGTAATAATCGCAAATATATGGAAAGGCTTTAGTTTATCTGGCTTATTCTTTTTAGCTGGCCTTCAAGCTATACCCGTGCAACTCTATGAGGCGGCGGAAATTGATGGAGCCAATGTATTTCAAAAATTTACACACGTAACCATTCCGCAATTAAAGCCTATTTTAATTACAACTTTGATGTTTACCACTATATGGACTATAAATTATTTCCCACTAATATATACTATGACGGGAGGAGGACCTGGCTATGGAACCGAAACATTTGTTACTTATATTTATAGAATAAACTTTAAATTTTTAGAATATAATAAATCTGCTGCTTTATCTAATATTTTATTTTTAATAATATTATTTATTTCTATTCTATACATAAAAGTTTTAACAAAGGAGGAAAACTCTTGAAAAGAAGCAAAAGAATACAAATGTATAAAATACTTTCTTATTTTTTATTAATAATAATATCTATAATAATTGCTTTTCCTTTTTACTGGTTAATAGTTACTTCTTTTAAAACATATCCCGAAATATACAGTTACCCCTTAACTTATTACCCACATGATGTAACTTTTGAACATTTCAAGGAAATTATGAGGTTGGACATAGGAAAATACTTCATAAATAGTCTTATTGTTTCTATTACTACTTCTATTTTGTCATTAATAATAGCAGTTTTACCAGCTTATGCTTTTTCAAGATTTTCTTTTAGGGGTAAAAACTCCCTTTTAACAAGTGTTTTATTATTTCAAATGTTTCCAATGGTTATTTTTTTGATGCCAATATTTAACCTTTTGAAAAATATTGGATTATTAGATACATACTTAGGTTTGATTCTTTCTTATATAGCTTTTACAACACCGATTACTATTATTTTTCTTAGAGGTTTTTTTATTGATATACCAGAATCGTTAGAAGAAGCCGCTATGATAGATGGTTGTAGCATATTTCAAGCATTCTATAAAATTATTCTGCCTCTAACTTTACCTGGCATAGCATCAGTTGGTACCTATACTTTCTTATTTACTTGGAGTGAGTTGTTATATTCCATGTCTTTTTTATTGAGTAAAAGTAAGCAAACTATTCCTACCTTCCTCTCTCTATTCGTAGGACAGTATCAAACAAGATGGGGACCTTTGTTTGCAGGATCGTTGTTAGCAACTATTCCCCCTTTGATAATTTTTATAATCTTACAAAGATACTTTATAAAAGGATTGACAAGCGGAGCAGTTAAAGAATAATAACAAATAATATAAGAGAGGGTAAAATTAGAATGATTGATGACAAATTATTATTTGACGTCGCTGTGGATTACTATATTAATAAAAAACTTCAAAAAGAAATAGCAAAAGAATTAGGGGTATCTCGAGTACAAGTTAGTAAATACTTAAAACTTGCGTCAGAGAGAGGTATTGTTAAAATTGAAATTACACCTCCCGAAATCTCAAATGAAAACCAAAAAAAATATCAAGAACTATTTAATAATATCTTTGGATTAAATAAATTGCTTTTGGCTCCTAGTTACAGTAATCCAGAAAGGCTATTATATTCAATGTGCCAAGTAGCGGGAGAATACATTTCTTCTCAGATACCTAATGAGCCTTACAATGTCGGTATTGGATGGGGTAATACTATGACCAAATTAGCACTTACATATGACTTTTCTCTTAAAAATGAATGGAACGTTGTTCCTCTTTCTGGAGGAATCTCTAAGATTTCTGATGAGAGATTTAACATTAATTACATAGTCCAAAGCTTTGCTAAAAATTTGAATTCTAAATTTACTTTAATTTATTTGCCTTTTATCTTAGAAAAAGGAATAAAAGAAAACATTACAAGCAGTTCGGAGTATAAGAAAATAGTAAATTTTTGGGAAAAACTGGATGTAGTTATTGCTAGTGTTGGATATTCTATATCTAGGTCTCCGCTTTTCCGACAAAATGTTATAGAAGGGAAATACATTAACCAGTTAGAACAATTAAATATAGTGGGGGATATACTAACTCACTATTTTGATATTCAAGGTAACGTATATGATTTAGAATTTATTGAAGATATAATCAATATTTCTATTAATCAATATAAAAAAGCTAAATTGAAGATTGTGGTAGCAGGAGGCTTGCATAAAGTCGAGAGTATTATAGGACTATTAAGAGGTAAACTAGTAGATGTTTTGATTACCGATCAAAAAACTGCCGAAAATGTTCTAAATTACGTATATGAAGAAGGAGAGGATAGTTATTAGTGTTTGTGTACTCAATTTAAACCCATGCTATGATCACTGGGTGATAATAGAAAAAGAATCCCCTATTCCAAATGTGTTAAGGGGTGATAAAGTTGTTAAACTTGTTGATGGAAAGGGTTTAAATATAGGAAGAGTTTTCAATACTTTAGGATTCAAAGACTATCTTTGTTTAAATATAGTGGGTGGTGAAGTAGGCAAAATCATTGAATCAGGTAGCCGAAAAGAAGGGATAAAATCAAAATTTTTCTGGATCGAAGAAGAAAACAGAATTAACACAGCTGTTGTTTTTGAATATGAAAAAAGAATGATAATGATAAACGAACCCGGTCCACATATTACAAACCTTGAAATAAACAAGTTTATATCTTTTTTTCAGCAAAATCTGAAAGAGGATGATAAACTTATAATATCTGGAAGCGCCCCTCAAAGATTCGAAAGTTATCATTTAATGGAACTAATAAATTTTGCAAAAAAAAAGAATTGTGAAATAGATGTTGACATTGGCGGCACATGGTTGAAAGAAATTGTTGAGTCTTCACCACCAGATATTTTAAAAATTAATTCAGATGAACTTAAAGTTGCTTTTGATATCGATATTAAAGAAACATCCAAAGTAAACGAATTTAGAAAAAAGAATCATATAAAAGAATTAATAATTACCCATGGAAAAGAAGGAAGTTGGGGTTTCTTTGATGAAACACTTATTAAAGCAACTCCTAAAAAGATATTCTCTGATTATTCAGTGGGATCTGGAGATTCTTTTTTTGCAGGTTATCTTTATGGAAAAGAAAAAAAATTTCCTCTAGAAGAATGTCTTAAAATAGCTACAGCTTGTGGAATAGCCAATACTTTACACTATGGAGCTGCGATTTTCAATAAGCAAGATTTCAAAGACCAATTAAAAAATGTAGAAATTAAAAAGGTGGTATTATGAAAGAAAAAGTTTACGTTGGAATAGATATTGGAACCACGAATTCAAAAGTTCTCATTTTAGGAAAAAATGGAAAAATATTAGATCTAATTAAAATTGAAACTCCAAGAATATTTATCAATAACGTTGAATATGTAAATCTTTTCCAACTAGAAAATTTAATAGACGAGGTTTTAAAAGATTTAAAAAATTTTTACTTAATTCAAGGAATGTCATTTTCAAGTTTTGGAGAAAGTGTTGTACCAGTAAAAGGAGGCTTCTCCCTTCATGAACCACTCATGTGGTATGAGGAATGTACACTTGATATAATGAAAGAAATTGAGCCGTTAGTTGTTAAATATGCTCCATACAAAATCAGTGGTTTAAAGAAAAGCTATACCTATTCTATATATAAAATATTATGGATGAAAAAACATCTAAATTTTGAAGAACCTGACTATTGGCTACCTTTATCCTCATATTTTGTTTATAAATACACAGGTAAAGCCATTTGGGACATTACACAAGCATGTAGAACTTTGTTTTTTGATGTACACCAAAGAAAATGGATAGACGAACTTTTAGACGTTGTTGGTTTAAAAGTGCAATTAGGACAATTAGCTTATACTTCGAACTACATTGGCAAAAATAATGAAGGAATTCCTATATTCTTGGGGGGGCATGACCATTTTACAGGTCTATATGGGATCAGTAAGATTCTAAATACAGAAAATATTGTATATGATTCAATGGGATCAGCTTCTGTTATAGCTGCTCTAGCGTATGAAAAAAGTAATGAACTCCACTTTGAAAAGCCTTTTATGGAACCTACTGGAATTTTAGGGGCTGCTTTTGAAGATAACCAATATTATCTTGAAAATTCCATCAAATATTATGGAAAATTTTTAGAATGGATTATGAAACTTATTAATATTACTCCCAATTCTGTTAATTTCAAAAAAATCAACGAAGAAATAGAAAAAATGGGGAAAATAGAAGAAAAAATTTATTTCATTGGAGGAGGAGACCTTATTGCTGGGGAACAAAAGTCTCGTTTAAATATTTTAAATGCCTCTCTCAACATAAATCCTCCTGAAATTGTTCAAAGTGCTTATATTTACCTTTGTGCAATGAGTAAAATGATATATGATTCTCTAGAGAGATTTATATCTTCAGACTCTATATATATTGCTTCAGGTGGAAATACGTTAAATGAAACTTTTATGAATTACAAAGCAACGCTTTTAGAAAAATATATATATATCTTTAGTACTCCTGAAACTACTGCTTTAGGTGCTTCCATAGCCTCAGTTATTGGAAGTAATGACATGGTCACCTTAAGTAATGTTTCAGAAAACTTAAATATAACTAAGGTAGAACCAATACCAAAAATTAAAAAACCTTTATTAGATTCTTTTGAGAGAATTTCTCAGTTATATGAAAAAGTAAAAAGAAATAGAATAACAGATATCTTAGAATAAAATTTTCCCAAAAAATAACACGAGGAGGAGTTAAAATGCCACTAGTTAATTTGAATGATGTTTTAGTCCCAGCATACAACGGAGGTTACGCTGTTCCTGGCTTCAATTTTCATACTTATGAAGATGCCAAAGCTATAGTCAAAGGAGCTGAATTGCTCAAATCTCCTGTAATTTTAATGGCATCAGGTAGTTGCATCAGACACTTGGGTTTAGACTTGAGCATAGAAATAGTTAAATTTTTGGCTAAAAATACATCTATACCCGTTGTAGCTCATTTAGATCATGCTACTGATATTAATTTAATTTTTCAAGCAATGACTAAGGGGTTCACATCGGTGATGTACGATGGTTCTTTACTTGATATCGAAGAAAACATAAAGAATACAAAATTGGTGGTAAAAGTAGCACGCGCTTTGGGAATAAACGTTGAGGCAGAAATCGGAAGAGTCGGTAAAAGTGAAGAAGGCAAAGACGCAAAAGAAATATTAACGGATCCAGAAATAGCTGAAAGTTTTTTTGATGCAACTCAAGTTGATGCACTTGCCGTGGCAGTAGGAACTGCTCATGCAATGCAAAAACAAGAAGCTAATATCCGTTTTGATCTTGTTGAAAAGTTATCGAACATTTTGAATGTCCCTCTTGTTTTACATGGATCAAGTGGTGTTAAAAATGAAGATTTAATAAGAATTTCAAAAACAAAATTTTCAAAAGTGAATATAGGAACTATATTAAAGACTGTTTATATGGAAAAAATCCGTGAAATTTTAAAAGATAATCCAGAGTTGAGGGATCAAATAAAACTTCTAGAATCAGCTGCGAATGCAGTAGTTGAAACCGTTAAAGAAAAAATAAGGTTTCTTGGAAGTGATAACAAAGCATAAAACCTTAGACTTCTAAGGTTTTATGCTTTGTGACGTTGCTTTTAATTACTTTATTGATAATTTGGGTTTTATAAAATATTATAATCAATTATTAAGCCTATAATTTAAATTATATTGGCACCTTTTTCTAGATATAATCGTTTTACGTCTTCAGGTATTTGAGAATCAGTAATTATTCCTGTAACCTCATCTAATTTCGCAAACTTTACCATATTACTTTTACCAAATTTTGAATGATCTGAAATAACATATGTTTCTTTTGCATTTTTGTTTATTTCTTGAGCAATTGCTGCTTCATCCATGAAAGTAAAAGAGATGTCCCCCGATATTGATATGCCATTTACACCTACAAAATATTTATCTATATTAAAATTTCTTATAGCTGATATCGTTATTTGTCCTACACATTCATAACTGCCCTTTTTTGGTATCCCTCCTGAAACAATTACTTGAAAATATTTATTTGAATCAATTATAAGCAACGCAACATTTAATGAGTTTGTTAAAATAGTTAATTCTGCCAAATTGGACGCAACAATCTCTTTCGCCAAAAAGTAACAAGTAGTGCCTCCGCTTAAAGATATAAAATCACCATCCCGAATAAAATTCATGGCTTTTTTAGCAATCTCTTTTTTTTCTAAGGTCATATAATTATAATTAGTGTAGAAACTAGTTTCTGCTTGAGGAACGTTCAATATAGCCCCTTTATGAGTTTTAATTATCAATTTTTTTGAAGCTAAATAATTTAAATCCCTTCTTATCGTGCTTCCTGAGACTTCGAATTGGTTTTCTAATTCTTTAGTAGTTACACTCGCTTTTCTTTTAATATAATCAAATATTTGTTTCCTTCTCTCATCTGAAAGCATTTTTATTCTCCCTTTTTTAATTCTTTTTTTATTGTTTCTTCTGAATTTTTAAGATTTTGAAGAAAGTTAGCATCCACTTCTTCTTTTAATAAAATTAATGCTCCAAAGACTGGCCAAAATTTAACTGCTCTTATATCCGCTGTGGGAATTTTCTGCCGAATGTAATTAAAAAAATATTTATAAAATACTGGAATGTTTTCTATTATTCCTCCACTGTAGGTAATAACAGGGTTAGGATCAAATTTTAAAAGTCTTATCGCGGATAACACGGATAATGATAATTCTTTTGCTGCTTTTTCTAATATAAACTTGGAAGAATTATCCCCTACACTACTTGCTTTGGAAGTTAAATAAGATATTGATGCAATTTCATGCCTAAAATTTTTACCTAAATTTTTTATCCATTCTAAGAGATCATACTTACTCTCAAACTTCATTTCTTTAAATATCAGTTCTGTTAGAAAGGTTTTTGGAGCTCTCCCATCCAGTTGCTTGGTTACTTCTCTCAAGGTTTCTATACCAATGTAAAAACCACTCCCCTCATCTCCAATTAATGGTCCCCAACCTCCTACTCTTACGTCTTTTTCTTTGTGTTTTCCATATATAATACTTCCCGTTCCACAAACGGCATGAACACCATCTCTTCCTAAAGAACCTCCTGCCCAAGCAATCACCACATCGTTAACTAATAAGTTGGGAATTATCCCAAGTTGGCTTTGTATTAATTTTTTTAATCTATACTCTAATCCTCTATACTCACCAATAGCAGACATACCAAAACATGATTTTACAGTATCCTTGTCTATTTTCTTTAAAATTACAGAGATTTCATTCAAATTTTTAAGAAATTTCTTTTTCCCACACTCCATTATATTTGTGGGCCCTGTTTTTTTGAAATCTA
The DNA here is from genome assembly GCF_002924615.1 of Petrotoga halophila DSM 16923. Taxonomy (NCBI): domain Bacteria; kingdom Thermotogati; phylum Thermotogota; class Thermotogae; order Petrotogales; family Petrotogaceae; genus Petrotoga; species Petrotoga halophila. The sequence goes on from NZ_JALY01000161.1 coordinate 18,719, forward strand.
TTAAATTCCCCTTATTATCTACTAAAACAGCTAATGTTTTTGTACCTCCACCATCAATTCCTAAGTACAATTTCTCCATCATTTTCCTCCAAAACGGATTAATTAATACACATATATTTATAAATATGTGTTTATTAATTTTGATTCTACTGTATATGTAAAAGCTTAAAATTTCACTACTTTATCTAAGTTCCTGGGTCTATCTACATTTATATCCTTATTTTTAGCTATTCTCAAACCTAAAATTTGAGCAAATAGAATCTGCAAGAACGCAACATTTTTAGAATGAATGTTCGTTTTTTTAAATAATTTTCCTAAATTTATAACGGTAGAACCAAGGTCACGAAGCTCTTTTTCAAGCGTTTGATTATTTTCTTCATCTTCTCCAAAAATGCAAACCAAGGTTTTATCATCTGCCAATGATTTTGGTCCATGGCGGTATTCGTAAGATGAAAAAGCTTCTGTAAAACTTAAAGACATTTCTTCTAGCTTGAGAGAAGCTTCTCGAGCCAGTCCTTCATACATCCCTAATCCTAAAAAAACAAAATGTTTAAATCTAATTAAATTAATTTTTGTTATCTCGTTCTCAAAAACTTTTATTATTTCATCTATCTTACCAAAAACTTTTGCATATTTTGATATATCTTCATTAAGGTTTATATCTACTAACATTTGAAAAGAGAGAATTATAGAGGTAAAAGATTTAGTCATGACAATTCCTTCTTCATTAATTGGAAGTATGAGGGTTTCATCCGAAACTTCGCTTAATGAACTATCTTTATTCAGTGTAATCCCAAGAGTTTTTAAATTATTTTCTTTGAACTTTCTGCATGCTAAAACAGTGTCCGTGGAATCTCCGGACCTAGAAATAAGTACTCCAGCTCTTTTTAAATAATGTCTGCCAATATTTTCTTCAAAAGCACCATGAATTTCTCCCCCTGGAAGAGCTTTTGATTCAATACCAGTTTTTAAAGTGAAGTATCTACTCAAAAAAATGGCTACGTAGAAAGAAGTTCCACAACCTATAAAATAGACTATATCAGATTCGAACAAGAAACTTGGTAATCCTCTTTCTTCAACAAACCTTTTTGTCGCAATATATGTACTTTCAATACTTTTTGTCTGTTCTTTTATTTCTTTTTCAACAGTGAACATCTAACTCCTCCTTCGAGAGATTTTTTAGCAATATAATCATAAAAAAGCAAATAAATTAGTTTTTTATGATTAAATAAAGCATAATTTACACTACAATATTATAACTTATATTTTTAATTAATACAACACCTAATAATTAAAATTGTTTTAAAAATTTCTGAAATTGCGTGATAAGAAAAAAAATTAATCTCTCTCCTCCTATAAAAAAGAAAAACTGAGGATTTCGCTTTTAATTGTATTTAAACATCCATAATTGTGTCTAATCACTAATAATTGCGTTTTTTTCGACTTGACATTCCTTGTTAATTTATATATAATCAAATAAAGCATTTTAATATGAATAACTATGACTTTTAGTTACACTGTGTTAATAAATATTTTGTTGAGGAGGGGTAATATGAAAAAAGGGTTAGTTTTTGTAGTATTATCAATGATGCTCTTATTAGCTGTATTTGCTTTTTCGGATGAAACTCTAAGAGTACTAGTCCCTATAGGTGGAGGTTATACCATAGAAGACCAAGAAGCCATTGCCAAGGAATTCGAACGAGATAATCCAGGAGTAAATGTGGAAATGGAATATGTAGGATGGGATGAATTATGGAATAAAATTGTTACCTCAGTTGGTGTAGGCGCGGCGCCTGATGTTATGTATATTGGAAGCAGATGGATTCCAGCTCTTGCAGAAATGGGTGCTATTGAACCCATAGATGATTTAGTTACACAGGAAAAATACGATATGTATTGGGAAACTGTTTGGGATACTGTACGTTACAACGAACATATTTATGCAATAGTAAGAGCTATGTCTACTAAAGTTTTCATATATAACAAAGATCTCTTTAAAAAACATAATTTAGAAGTACCTAAAAATTGGGATGAATTGCTACACGCAGCCAAAACAATTCATGACCCCAAGAACGGTGTTTACGGCGTTGCTATGGCTGGACAAAAGTTTATTTCTACAGTTACTCAGTTCCAACATTATCTTTATGCAAATGGTGGAAGAATTCTTGACGAAGAAGGTAATGTTGTTATAAATGACTCTAAAGCCATTCGTGCTTTAGATTTCTATAAGGAACTTTCTTCTTATGCTCAACCAGCTATTATTGAATGGAGGCGTGAGGATTTAATTAAGCTTTTTGAAACTGGAAAAGTTGGTTTTTACTTAGACCATGTCCACAATGCTTTAGCAGCAATGGAAAAAGGCGTAGATGTAGGCTTGCTCAAATTCCCCGGTGGCCCAGATGCCGATCTTCCTTACTCGACAGTAATAGTTACTGATTCAATGGCTATAAGTGCTCAATCAAAAAATAAAGAACTAGCCGCAAAATTTATAAATTACATGACCACTCTGGAAAAACAAGCAGAATGGGACCTAACTCTAGGCTTCGTACCTCCTATGAAAAGAGAAGCTGAATTGCCAGAGTTTCAAACATGGTATTGGAAACCTTATATTGAAGTTATCCAATATGGTTACCCAGAAGCTGTTGGAATAAAAGATTGGGAAGCTGTTCAACAAGTTATAGTAGACGCAATCCATAGCGTTTTATTAGATGTTTCTGAACCAAAGCAAGCATTAGATAATGCTGCCAGAATAATATCCATATTGCAACAATGATTTAACACCATAGCTATTGGGGGGCTCTTCATCTTAATATAGAGGAGCCCTATAAATAAAAATAAGAAAAGAAAGGTGATTTTGTTTAATGCTTTCGAAGAAAAAAAGTACTCCAATATACTTTTTGCTTCCTTTAATAATCGCAGCAGCGATTTTTATAATTTATCCATTATATAAAGTAGTTGAACTCTCCTTTTACGATGCAAATTTCTTAAACCCTAACAATAGAACATTTGTTGGGTTAGAAAATTATAAATGGCTTTTTAATTTTAAACTTTTCAATCCAAATATTTCTTATTTTTTATCAGCTTTCTTGAGAAGTTTGTTGTGGGTTGGAGGTTCTCTTCTATTAAAGCTAGTGTTAGGAATTTTCGGTGCTATGATTTTTAACAGTGATCGATTATATGGAAAAAAGGTTTATCGAAGTTTAGCCATTATTCCGTGGGCAATCCCCTGGGCAATGGCTGCAATGATGTGGGCTTGGACTTTAAATAGTCAATTTGGTATAGTAAATTCTATTTTATTAAGGCTAAATATTATTAATTCTCCCATTTCATTCTTGTCTACTCCGACACTAGCTTTTATAACAACTTTCGTAGTAGATGCATGGGTAGGATTACCTTTTATGATAATTATGATTCTTTCTGGTTTACAATCAATCCCCGAAAGTTATTATGAGGCAGCTAAGATAGATGGAGCAGGAGATTTCAGAATTTTTTTTAAAATAACTTTACCTTTACTAAAACCTGTCATCTTAACAGTTTCGCTCCTCTCGTTAGTATGGACATTTAATTCTTTTGATATTATTTGGATTTTAACTAAGGGAGGACCTTTAAGTGCTACCGAAACACTACCAGTTGCTATTTATAATATTTCCTTTCTTTTCCAAAAATTTGGAGGAATTGGAAAAGCTTCTGCAATGACAATTTTTCAAGTAGGATTTGTTACAATAATTTCTTTATTTTATATTAAGACACTTGAAAGAGGTGAATTTTAATTGAAAAAAAATTGGAAGTCTATTATAAAAACTTTTCTAGTCCAGCTTTTTGCTATATTGTTAATAATTTTTTTATTGTTACCTATTTATCAAATGGTCATCACAAGTTTAAGACCCTCAGATTTATCTTGGGAAGTACCTAGTCCATTGTTTCCAGATAAATTTACGCTTTCGAACTTTGCTAAAGCTTTTGAATTAGTTCCCAGACTCCCGCGCTATTTGCTAAATAGTTTTGTATATGGAGCCGGAGTAAGCTTAATATCCTTAATTATTGCCATTCCTGCAGGTTATGCTTTGGGGAGGTTTAAGGAATTTAAATTTAGAAAACCAATTTTAATGTTTGTTATTTATGCAAATATGTTTGCCCCTATAATGCTCTTAGTTCCCATATACGTTATAATGAAAAGTCTAGGATTAGTAAACACCTATTTTTCTGTTATCTTAGCTGGTTCGATTTTTACTATACCTCTTTCTACTTGGCTAATGACTTCATATATTCAAACTTTACCAAGTGAAATAGAAGAAGCAGCATTAATCGATGGCTGTTCAATATTTAAAATACTTCCAAAAATAGTCATCCCTATGACTGCACCAGCAATAGTTTCTATTTTCATTTATTCTTTCATAACTGGCTGGAGTCAACAATTTATATTAGCCTTAGTTTTAATAACAGACGATAAGCTAATGCCACTAACTCAAGGTTTGTACCAATTTTTTAGTAGAAGTTCAGTTAGATGGAACGAATTAATGGCTGCCATTTTGATGTCGACTTTAATTCCTGTTGTTTTGTTCCTAATTTTCCAAAAATATATAGTAAAAGGGATGACCGCCGGGAGTCTTAAAGATTAACATCAGAAACTGTTTTTTCGACGTTGTAGCTTGATTACTATATTCAGCTTTAATAACTTAAAAATTATTCTCACATTTTCATGCAATTTCAAACCTGTATCCTTTCTCCACCTTTTCGCGCCATTCTGATTCTTGACCATAATTAAACTTTTTCATCAATTGTCCACAATGTTTTTCCACAATAACTGCTTCCTTATTTTTCCACTCTTTCCAATGGGGGATAACGTAGTTTTTGGAACTGGAGTTAATTTTTCTATTCAATAGTTGTGGTTTGAACTCATAATTCTTTGAAAAACCGTCTTCAAAATTGGTAATAAAATCCAAAAAATCTTTGAAATACTTTTCTCTATCCTGATTTATCAAGAGATCTTCATATCTAAAAACTTTAAAATTTGCTTTGCTGCTCATTTTTTCGAGAATAAAAGAATTAAGTTTGTTATAATACCAGCAGAGTTTTTCAAATTTCGACATATTTTTCCATTTTTGTGCGTAAGGATCATCTTTGAAATCAGTTGCCTTCATGCTTATATTTAAAAAAGGAAAATCTATTTTACTATACAGCAGGGATGCCTTTGTACTCATTACAGATCTGATCCATGTTCGGGGATCTCTAATAACAAATACAACTTTGCTGTTTGGAAATACTTTCTCAAGTAAGTCTACAACTCCATGTAGATGGTTATTCGATTCAACATAAAGCTCAGTGATAACATCTTTAAGAACGGACTTTCGCATTTGTTCTATATACCTTAATGCCTTATCATCGTTAACCCTTCCCGCACGTCTGTCGCTACTAAGTTTATACATAGAATATTTTGGAGTTAATTGACCTATTGTCATTCTTAAAAATCCATATTTTTTAATATCTTTCTTCCATTTGTTCCTATCTGTCACAAAAACTCCAGCGGGCTCATGAGTAGAATAACAATCATCGATCATAGAAGGAAGAACTTTACCTATGAACTTAGTGCCGGTCCTACCTGTGGAGACAATGAAAACTGAATGTTTGTATATAGGAATAAATCTCACCTCCAAACCTCTTTATGCTTTTAAACCAATACATCTTCAGATTGGCTCATTACAAACTTTGTAATCTGGCTTTCTAACTCTAAAAATCTTTTATCATAAATATTTTTCTCATCTTTCGAAAGATTTATATTAAAAACATTTAATATTCTAGCAGGTCTTTGCGACAAAATAACTACTTTATTTCCCAGCATCAATGCCTCTTTTATGTCATGGGTGACCATTAATATTGAAAAATAATTTTTCTTCCACATCTTTTCTATATCTTTTATTATTGATAGTTTAATATTTAGATCCAAAGATGTGAAAGGTTCATCCATAAGCAAAATCTGTGGTTCAACTAATAAAGATCTGGCAATATTTACCCTTTGTTTCATACCTCCACTTAATTTAGAGGGTAAAAGATTTTCAAAACCTTCTAAACCTATCATACCGATAATTTGTTTAATTTTCTTTTCATCGTCTAAAACTATTTTTAGGTTGTCGTAAACCGTTCTCCAAGGTAATAATCGAGGTTCTTGGAAAACGTAACCGATCTTATCAACAAAGGTCTCAACTGTCCCTTCACTTTGCCTTTCTAATCCTGAAACGATCCTAAAAAAAGTGGTTTTTCCACAACCAGACGGCCCCAACAAAACGATTTTTTCTCCTTCTTGCAAATCAAGACTCCAGCCATCTATAACCAGAAAATCTCCAAACCTTTTGGTTAAACTATCAACTTTTAGTACATTTCCCATTTTTCTAACATCCTTCTTGAAATAATTTTAAATACACGCTCTGTAACTATACCTAATACAACAGCTATGATAGTAATTGCATAGATCCTAGGAACATCGACATACTGTCTCGCCCAAGCAAGTTCTACCCCCAAACCATTTCCACCAACTAGAAACTCTGTAACTAACACAACTTTCCATACATTCCCTATCGAAACTTCTATTGCTGCAATTACAAACGGAATGATCGAAGCTAAGTATACATGCCTAAATATTTTAGACCTTGATACTTTGTACAACCGTACCATCTCAAGTAATTTTCTATCGATGTTCTTAATCCCAGAAGCGGTTGTAAAAACCGTATTAGGTAAAATGGCCATAGTGCTTATTAAAATAGGACCACGCCATCCAACCCCCCATAGAAATACAACAAAAGCAAGCCAAGAAACCACCGGTATGGCTTGTATCATCATCAGCATAGGCCTAAAAATTTCATATATCGTATCGCTCATTCCCATTAAAAACCCCAAAATTATTCCGATAAAAGAGGAAAGAAACAAAACAATCAAAGTTTTCCATATCGTGTTCCATAATGCCACATAAAACCTCGGTGTACTTAGCTGATTTATTAAATTGCCTAAAACTTCATGAGGAAAAGGTAACACAAAAGATGAACCTATGACAAAAGAAAGAAAGTACCAAAGTAAAACGATCAACACAATTCCAAAAATAGTTTTCATCGATAATAAAATCCTTCTGTCGGTAAAGCAGGCAACCCTTCCGGATAAAGTTCATGCATCGTATTTAAAAAGTTATCTACTTCTTCTTTACATTCCACAATAGGAATGTATTCAAAAACTAATCTATTCATAGCTTCTTTAAGTATTGGAACGGGGATAGTTAAGTATTCGTTGGTTATTTTTAATGATTGATCTAAATTTATATTAGCCCACTCAACACTTTCAGAAAACGCATTCTCAACTTTTGAAACGATATCAGGTTCTTTTTCTAAAATCTCCTTTTTAACAAAAAGTCCTGCTATAGGAAGACCATACTTTGAACCTGAGATTTTATTCCATTCATTTTGAAAGTCTAAAATTATTTCTCCTTCTGTCCCTGTTATAGCTAATGTAGCAAATGGTTCTGGTAAAGCAGCATATTCTACCTTACCTGCTTTGAACAGAGAAACTATCTCCTGGGGAGGAAGGTAGCTGAATTTTACATCTTTATCAGGAACCAAACCATTTCTCACCAAAAGATACCTCATCAAAACGTCTACAGTTTGACCTCGACCATGAGGAGAATAGATTTCACAACCTTTTAAACTTTTTACATCTTCAAAATCAACATTGCTACTTCCTACCAAATAAAATGCTTTCCACTCGTGAACGCCTAACAATATTATTTCTAAACCTTGAGCGTATAAATTTGCACCTACGGTTATAGGAAGCACGGCAAAATCTGCTTGATTGGATACCAACAACGCTACCGCTTCATTAGCATCCTTCCAAAGACTTACATTTATTTCTACCTCTTCTTCTATCGTATCTTCCATCAACCCTGTTACCGGAACGACGGTTGGACCTAAAGGATTAGTGACTGTAATAGAAAAGACCAAGAGTGTAAAGAAAAAAGAGACGATTAACAAAGTTATTTTTTTCATGGGTATTTTCCTCCTGCATCTCTCTAATTTAATATCTTTAGAAACTCTAAACTTTACATATAGCGCCCCTTTACCAGACGTTAAGGGGCAAACCCCTTAAAAACCTCAAAACCTTATTTTGTTTAAAAAGTTCTTTTGCACAGAACAGCAAAATACTGATTACAGTCCTATCATTTTCAATATCCTACCAATTTCTGGTTCTACTGGATTGACCCTTGGTATCACACTGATCGCAGTATCGGGATCTTTTAAACCATGTCCCGTGAGCACCGCAACAATTTTACTTCCTTTTTTTATCTTATCAAATTTGAGCATCTTTTTAACACCAGCTACCGAAGCTGCAGAAGCAGGTTCTGCAAACACACCTTCGAGTGATGCCAATTCTTTATACGTGTTCAATATCTCCTCGTCGGTGACAAAATTTATAAACCCACCAGATTCTTTTGCGGCTTCTACAGCCTTCTCCCAATTAACTGGATTCCCTATTCTTATGGCAGTTGCAATGGTTTCTGGTTCCTTTATGACCTGATTTTTTACAATAGCGGCCGAGCCTTCCGCTTCAAAACCGATCATCTTGGGCAACTTGTCTGTTTTGTGATCTTTAAAGTATTCTTTGAAACCTTTCCAGTATGCTGTGATGTTTCCCGCATTCCCCACTGGAATCGCCAATATATCAGGAGATTTACCACCTAGTTGATCACATACCTCAAAAGCTGCACTTTTTTGCCCCTCTATCCTATATGGATTAAGTGAGTTCACAAGGGTTATAGGGTAATTGTCGGCAATCTTTCTTGTAATCTCTAAGGCAACGTCAAAATTACCTTTTATCGGTATAACTATAGCCCCGTGCATTAGAGCCTGAGACAATTTTCCGAGGGCGATTTTCCCTTCAGGAATTATAACCGCTGTTTTTAATCCTGCCCTACTTCCATAAGCCGCAGCGGAGGCAGATGTGTTACCCGTTGAAGCACAGATTATGGCTTTATCACCGTTCTGAACCGCTTTGGTTACGGCTAACGTCATTCCCCTGTCTTTAAAAGATCCCGTGGGATTAGCCCCATCATATTTCAGATAAAGCTCAATATCCCAAATATTACTAATTTTTTCTGCAAATATCAAAGGAGTGTTCCCTTCTTGCAAAGTAATTATTTCTGTTTTCTCATCGACGGGCATGTATTCTTTATAAGCATTTATTATACCCGGCCAAAAACTAAAATTTCTCATTGAAATCCTCCACCCTTATTATATTTTTTATTTCTATCACATCATCTAATTCTTTCAACGAATCGATTGCTTTTTTCATTTTTTTCTCTTCGATTGGATGCGTAAGTAAAAATATTGGTACAACAGGATTAAGTCTGTGTTTTTGAATTACAGAAGCGATGCTAACTTCGTTATCTCCAAAAGCCTTGGCTATTTTTGCAAAAACACCGGGTATGTCATTAACTCTCAATCTTATATAGAAAGAGTTTTCAATCTCATCTGTCCCAATTAACTTCAAGCCGTTTAACCTTCCGATACTGTATTCGTTTTCAATATGGTATTTAATACTTTTGGCAGCTTCCATAATATCTGCAACAACCGCGCTTGCGGTTGGCATCTCTCCGGCACCTTGTCCGTAAATCATTATATCTCCAACAACGTCTCCGTGAATCTGTACGACGTTGTATACACCGTTGATTTTTGAAAGCGGATTACTCTTTGGTATAAAAGTTGGATGGACCCTTATATCCAACATCTTGTCTTCGTACCTTTTTCCAATAGCCAATAATTTGATAGTATATCCTAATTCCTCAGCTATTTCTATATCTTCCCTTTCTATCTTATCAATCCCTTCTACATAGATTGAATTAACATCTATAAAACTCTCAAAGGCTAATGAAGACAAAATACTTATTTTATATGCACAGTCCAAACCACTTACATCAAAATATGGATCACTTTCCGCATAACCTAGGCTTTGAGCCTTTTTTAAAGCATCTTCAAAATCAATGGATTTTTCAGTCATTTGAGTTAAAATATAATTCGTAGTCCCGTTTAGAATCCCATAAATTCTTCCTATTTTATTTGCAATCATAGACTCTTTCAGAGTTTTAATTATTGGGATTCCACCACCCACGCTTCCTTCATAATATACCTTGACATTATTGTTCTTTGCTAGTTGAAATATCTCTCTACCATACTTAGCTAATATTAACTTATTGGCTGTTACAATATTTTTGTGATGGTTGATAGCTTCTTTAATATACCCTAATGTTGGGGTTTCTCCACCAATTAACTCCACCACGAGCTGAATTTCAGGATCTTCTATGATCTCTTTATAGTCTTCAGTAAGCAATGAAGCATCTACATCGTACTTCCTTTTTTTATTCTTTTCATTCACCAAGATCCTTTTGATTTGAATTTCCTCACCTAGTTTTCTTTCTATATCTTTCTTTTTAGTTGTGAGGATATTGTACACGCCTCCTCCAACCGTACCGCAACCAAGAAGACCTACTTTAATCATTGTAACTCCCTCCCTTTTCATTGACAATAACTAACCCCGGATGTTGATAGTTGAAAAAGTTATGAAATATTTTCTTGAGTTATGAAATTGAATGTTCAAAAGGTTTTTAATCAAAAGAATTCTATAACAACTTGGTTTTCAACAATTTTATCAACGTACTTTTCAACCTTTAATGTTTAAAAGTACTTTTTCACTAAATTTGTCGATATCTTAGTCGATAACAAAGTTGATAATCAAAGATATCAACATAACATTCGATAAAATCATTAAAAATTTTTTTTGAACATCTTAGTTGATAACGACGTTCAAAATTTTTGCCACTTTTGAACCTAAACAAACTCTCATTAAAAAAGAAAAATAGAACTTTTGAACTATCAACATTACTCTATCTTCACTACTATCACATAATTAAATATAAAAACAAATTTATAAAAATTCAAATTGTCTAACTTCAGATAAAGTTGGCATAGCATTCGCAGCACCTTGTTTCGTAGCAACAACAGCTGCACACTTATTAGCAAAATTCGCATAGTCGACAAGTTCTTCTACAGAAATACTGTAAAAATCCTCCTTAGATAAATCCCTTAACTTATACAAAATGCCTGCCATGAAAGAATCTCCACAACCTACAGTTTCAACAACTTTTACTTTATAACCCGGAACTCTTTCAATAATACCATCTTTATAAACCAAAGAACCTTCACTTCCTAAAGTCACAAACAAAATAGAACCTTCTTTGATGGAAAGTGTTCTAATAGCTTCTTCAACATCTTTTTTTTCAGTTATATAAAATAGATCATCATCGCTCATCTTCAATATATCAACTTTTTTAATTATACTCTTCACAAGATTGTTGTAACTTTCCCTATTTTTCAACAAAGACTTTCTAACGTTAGGATCAAAAGAGGTTAATAAACCTCGAGAGATAAAATTGTCAAACAATCTAGTCAAAGTACTCGATGTAGGTTCATCTATAAGAGCTATAGAACCAAAATGAAAGATATTAAATTTTTCATACTGCAAATTCGCTATGTCTTTTAATTCTAACCTCGTATCTGCAGCATCATCTCTATAAAATTCATATTCAGCCTTTCCTTGAGCATCAACTGCAGCAAAAGCCAAACAAGTTTTCAACCCCTCAGCCCTAAAAGAATAGTCAGTATTCACTCCATTTTCTTTTAAGTACTCAAAAAGAAATTTACCAAATTGATCCTGAGCTATCTTCGTTAAAAAAGAAACATCGGCACCTAACTTTGCAAGGCCTACAGCCACATTAAAAGGAGATCCTCCAGGTCGCTTCTCAAAAAGCCCACTTTCTCCAAGTCCTTTGTTAGGAGACTTCGATATAAAATCAAAGAGAATTTCACCCGCACAGAGAATAGCCATATATTGCCTCCTATTCACCAACTATTTTTTCGATCTTTAGATAAATGTCATCGCTAAGCTCCCAATTTCCAGCTTCAATATTTTCCAAAACATGCTTCTCATCTTTTGAACCAGCAATAACTGTCGACACTTGTTTGTGATGTAATAACCAATTTATAGCCATTTGAGATAAAGGTCTTCCAATTCTATTGGCTAAAATCTTTAATTCTTCAACTTTTTCTACACTTTTGATAAAAAGCTCTTTATTCTTAAATATTTCATCCATTGCTCTAGGATCGTTTTTCGGTGGTTCATAATCCTTTGAAATCTTTCCCGTTAACAACCCTTTCGCTAGAGGACTGTATGGAATCACCGTTAAATCATACTTATCAACGACTGGAAACAGCTCTTTTTCAACGTTTCTGACCAATAAGTTGTAATAATTTTGGGTGGAAACAATATCCACATATTTTATCAAAGTCTCTACTTGTTGTGCGCTAAAGTTAGACACACCGATGTATCTAGCTTTTTTGCTATCTAAAATCTGTTGTAACGCCTCAGCAGTTTCTTCTAATGGAGTATTGGGATCCGGCCAATGAATTTGATATAGATCAACATAATCACATTTTAGTCTTCTAAGTGAATCATCTATTTCTTTCAATACCCTTTCCTTTTTTAAATTATTCCTAATTCTTCCCCTTTGATCCCATTCCAAACCACATTTAGTAGCAATGTAAAGATCTTCTCTCTTTTTTCCTTTTAAAAATTCTCCAACTATTTCTTCAGATTGACCTCGACCGTAGGCAGGGGCGGTATCAAAAAAATTAACTCCATTATCGTAGGCTAAGTTCAATATTTTAACACCATTTTCCTTCTCAATAGGTCCCCAATTTCCACCTAACTCCCAAGCTCCGTATCCTACAACAGATACGTTCATATCTGTCTTTCCAAACTTTTTGAACCTCACAAAAACCACTCCTTTTCTAATTTGATTCTTAACTTACAAAAACAATGGGTATTCCTTGTTATTATTATACCATATAGAAAAATTCGTTGGTTTGTTAATTAGTTTCACAAATATGATAAAATTGCATATGAATAAAAAAAATTAAAGGGAGTTCATATGATTTGAAAGTCAAAAATATTATCGTTACGATAAGTTTGATTATCATGGCTCTTACCACTTTTTCAGAAAAACTTAATATCATTTTAGGCGAATATTACCCAGATGTATACGATGAACTCAGAAGTGAAAGACCATATAAAAAATCTTTTTCTCACGAAGAAAGCGTCAACTACCCACCGTCTAAAGACGGGGGCTTGTGATGAACAAGCCTTAGTTGGCTACCCT
>NZ_JALY01000034.1:0-7308 GCF_002924615.1 Petrotoga halophila DSM 16923
CCTATTATTAGGTTGTAGTCGTTTGAGTTTATCGCTCCGTATAGTAACGTTCCTATCCCTGGATAGGCGAATACTATTTCTGTTATCAATGCCCCTCCAAAGATTTGCCCTAAAGATAGCGCTAAGTTGGTTACTTGCGGTAATAATCCGTTCCTGAATACGTATTTGAAGGCTATCTTTGATTCTTTTAGCCCTCCCGCTTTCGCATACATCACATAGTCTTCTGCTACTATGTTCGATACTATTAGTTTCATCGTTTGTATGTTGGCTGCTATTCCTAAAACCATCAGCGATATCGCAGGCAGAAACGAGTGTACTAACACGTCTGATATGAACGCCCAGTTGAACCCTATTTGTCTTCCAACTGAGTATCCACCTGCCGATGGGAATATCGGTATCAGATAGGCAAATACTATGAGTAGTAATAATGCAAATATGTAGTAGGGTATGGGCCTTACCACCATCGCTATGTTGTCTAGCGTTTGTGCCCATGCCTTGTTTTTAAAGTATCCTGCAAGTGCCCCTATTATACTTCCTACTAACCAAGAGAGGATTGTAGTTGTTAATAGTAATCCAGCCGTCCAGGGCAGTGAGTCCATTATTAGCTCCATTACAGGTACCGGAAATTGAAAGAGTGATGGCCCAAAGTCTCCATGTAGCAGTCTTCCCCAAAAGGCAACGTATTGTTGGAATATCCCTCCTTCTAATCCGTACATCTCTGTGAGCGATTGCCTTAATGCTTCAACAGCCGCTGGGTCTAAGAAGGCTCCTTGTGATGTCATTTGACTGATTACTTGTTGTACGGGATCAACAGGCGTTAGCCTGGGTACAATAAATACCACCGTTATCCCTACGAATACTACAACTAGAAATTGTATTATCCTTGGTAGCAAGTATCGCTTGAAAAATAGCAAGTGTTACACCTCCATAATAAGCCCCCCGAAGGGGGCTCAATGTATTTATCTGTAGCCTTTATTTCCTCCCTGTTGGTTCAAGGAAGGGGAGTACGTATTTGAAGTTTGGCCAGTGATGATAGGGAATCATATACGGATTTTCAGCACCAGGGTAATTAGTCCAATAATACTCATCCCATCCTACTACTCCAGGATATCCGAAAGTTGGAACTGAAGGCATTTCTTCTACAAGTATTTTTAACCCTTCTATACCTAATTCCATGTTTTCCTCACTATCCCAGTCTACCTTTTCCATTTGTTCTATAACCTTATCCATCCTCGGATCTGTCCATCTACCTCCTGCAGGCCCCATACCAGTAACAGCATTATCCCCTATCGGTTTGTAGTATTTTGAGTGTATACTCGAAAAAACACGGTACAAATCAGGATGTCCACCCCATGGCTCAGATGCAGGCCATTGGTCAGTAACCTCAAAATTACCTAACTGAGCTATACTCGCATATTGTTCACTAGGACGCATTGAAACATCTATACCAAAGTTTCTCCATTGTTGTGCTACAGCAAGGGAATTCCTGTGCTGCGGATGTGAAGGATTTGGATGAGCTTCAATATTAATTTTCCAAGGTGTGCCATCCGGTAACAACCATTTGCCATTTTTATCTCTTGTAAATCCATTCCTTTCTAACAGTTGTTCCGCTACATCAGGTGCATATTTCCACCATCCTGGACCAAACATCTCTTTCAACGTTTCTATATCGTTTGGTACCTCGTATCCTCTTTCCCTTGCGTATTGAGCTGCTCTTAATGCCGCCGTTGGATCGTACGGTTTAAATGGTTTCCCGTTAACGTTTATGTCTAAGGTGAAATTCTTCAACCAATCTTCTAATGATTCATAATAAATCTCTTGGTAATAAGGTATTGGAGGAACATGAAGTACCCCCATAGGTGCAGCACCATCAAACGCTATTCCTATATAATCTACTATATCTATTGCAAGAGTTAATGCCCATCTTACATCTTTTATGTTGTATGGATATACATCGGTATTGAATACAAAACCTGTCATACAAGGATCCGTGTTAACTACCCATGGATACTCTATTCTGTATCCTCTTGAGTATGGATTTCTTTGAACAAGTGCCCTGAATGCTTCCATTGTTATATCTGCCATGTCTAAGTTATGGTTAGCCTGCGCAATTACTTGGTTTGTAGCTTCTCCATAGTAATAGAAAAGTACGTATTTTGGTTTTGGTTCACCGAACAACATCCCAGTTGGGGTCCTATCCCAGTCTTCCCTTTTTTCCCAAAGTGTCCAATAACCAGCAGCGTCATAATCTTTTAGAACATATGGCCCACTGCTTATTGGAGGGTTGAAATCAAAGGATAAGGGATCTTCTACTTTTTCAAAAATATGTTTTGGGAAAGGCCTCCATGCTCCCCATCTGTCCACAAAATTGGTGTGGAATCGTGCGTTAGGTTCTTTCAATTCAAATACTACGGTGTAATCATTTGTTTTGTATACTTTATCAATATACATATCGAACTGCTCATGATAAGACATTCCAGAATATTCCATGACTGTTTCGATAGCGTATACAATATCATCCGCAGTAATTTCAACACCATCACTCCAATAACACCCTTTCCTCAACTTAACCGTCATCTGTGTGAAGTCTTCATTGTAGATTGGACCTTCCGCTGCAAGAGAGTTAATAACTTCTCCCCTGGCAGGCTCCATCGTCCATAATGGTTCCAGCATCAATTGTTGAACCCCTCTGTCAGGATTTCTCCAACTAGTGGTAAATACGTTAAAAATACCGGGAGAACCTACTCTTCCAGTTAAAACGTTAGCAATGAGCGTTTCTTCCCTTGGAATCCCAGCTACCTGTGAAAATCCTGCAACAACAAGTAACATGGAAACAAAAATCACCAATAAACTCTTTTTCATTCTTTCACACCTCCTAATGAGTTTTTTACCTTTACTTTGGCATTTCTTCCCAAAGTAGTAAAAATAAAAGTCCATTAATACCCCCTTTATCCCCTTTTTCGCTCCTTGAGCTTCAAACAATAAATCATGGAATTCTCTATTATAAATATTTAAGTGAAAAAGCACAAGCAATCACTGGTAAGTTTACCAAATCAATTAATATCCGAATCAACAATAACCCATTTTCTTTCTTTATAATTTATTTTTTAAAAATCAAAACATTCATTGTCTTTGAATTAGAATCCAAAGGAATTTTATTAAATCTTACAATTAAACAGCTTTTCTTCTAGTGGATACTTTTTTAGTAAAAGGCAATCAAATTAGATTTTTAAAGTTTTAGAAGGAGGAAATGTCTAAATAAATTCAAATCTTGTTCAAAACGATTATACGTGAGTTAACTTTTTTTGTCAACTATTAATTTATCCAATCAACTAATATTAGGAGCAATTACGGGCAATTATTTGCGATTAGGAAGCTTTTCCTTAGTTTTTCCTGAATTTTGAAAAAAATCGTTTTGTAAGATTTCATTAGATTTTCTTGTTTAATCGACTTAGATTGTTTTTAATCGTCGTTAAATCGCTCTATTTAAAAGTGAGAAATTTTTTTCATGGTGTTATAATTTTACTAGAAGATATGAAATTTTTGCTTGATCGAAAGTGAGGTCTTATATTTGAAAAAGGTCTATATAGACGGCGAACATCTGAGTTTGGAAGATGTGATTAATGTAGCTAGACATTATTACGACGTGGCTATAGATAACTCTGCTTTTGAGAACATTGAGAACTCCAGAAAAGTTGTAGAAAAGTTTGCAGAAGAGGAAAAAGTCATATATGGTGTGACTACTGGCTTTGGAGAACTCTGCAATGTTTTCATTTCGAACGATAAAACAGAGAAATTACAAAAGAATCTGATCAGAAGCCATGCATGTGGAATCGAGAATCCTTTGGATATAGAAACTGTTAGGGCGATTATGTTGCTTCGCGCAAATTCTTTGGTCAAAGGTTTTTCTGGAATAAGGTTATCCACCATTCAAACTTTGATCGATATGATAAACAAGAAGGTTCACCCGGTAATACCAGAAAAAGGGTCTTTAGGAGCAAGCGGTGATCTAGCTCCATTAGCCCATATGGTTTTACCGATGATGGGAGAAGGAGAAGCTTATTACGACAACAAGCGATTAAATGGAAAAGAAGCAATGAAATTGGCGGGAATAGATACGATAAATCTTGTTGCAAAGGAAGGCCTTGCTTTAATAAATGGAACACAAGTTATGACTGCTATAGGTGCATTATCAATATACGATAGCATAGAACTTTTAAAAACGGCAGATATAATTTCATCGTTGAGTTTTGAGGCATTGAACGGTATCATCGAGGCTTTTGATGAGAGGGTACACAATCTAAGACCTCATAAAGGGCAGATTGAGTCCGCTATCAATTTAAGGAGAATACTTGAAGATAGTAAAATGGTGTCTCATCAAGGGGTATTACGTGTTCAAGATGCCTATTCCTTGAGATGTATCCCGCAGGTTCACGGTGCTTCACGTGATGCAGTAAATTATGTGCAAGATGTCATTGTGAAAGAGATGAATGCAGCAACCGATAATCCTTTGATATTTTCAAAAGAAGAAGAAGCAATATCCGCAGGGAATTTTCACGGCCAACCAATTGCATTGGGCATGGACTTTTTGGCGATTGCTTTGTCTGAAATTGCAAATATATCAGAAAGACGAATAGAAAGGCTTGTTAATCCTAAATTGAGCGGGTTACCTCCTTTTTTGATAGAAGAAAGTGGCTTGAATTCTGGATTTATGCTTGTTCAATATTCAGCCGCGTCGTTGGTTTCAGAAAATAAAGTCTTAGCCCATCCTGCAAGTGTTGATTCAATTCCTTCTTCTGCAAACCAAGAAGATCACGTTTCTATGGGCACAATTGCAGCGAGAAAAGCGAAGAATATACTAAACAACGTCCAAAAAGTATTAGCTATGGAAATGTTCTGTGCTTGCCAAGCCATAGACCTACGAGGAAACAAAGGTTTAGGAAAAGGTTCAAAGATAGTTTATGATATAGTTAGAGATAAAATACCGAAGATAAACGAAGACAGAGCGATGTACGAAATGATAGATAAGAGTGAAGAAATCTTAAAATCTGGCATAATCGTTAAAGAAGTGGAAAAAGAAATTGGTAAATTACTTTAAAGAAAGGAGAAAATATCATGGTGAACAATATTGATATTTCTAGCGCAATGTCCATTAAGTTGGATGACAAACTGCCTAGTATGCCTAAATTCTTCGAAGGTATAAGAAGGGCACCTAAAAGACCTTTGAACTTATCAAAAAGAGAAGTAGAACTAGCCCTTGCAAACGCTTTAAGGTACGTGCCGGAAAGCTTGCATGAAGAATTGGCTCCAGAATTTTTACAAGAGTTGTTTACTCGAGGTAGAATTTATGGATACAGGTATAGACCTGAGGGCAACATTAAGGCAAAACCTATAGATATGTACAAGGGTAAGTGTATTGAAGGAAAGGCATTTCAGGTCATGATCGATAATAACTTGGATTTTGATGTCGCTTTGTACCCTTATGAACTGGTAACCTATGGTGAAACCGGTCAAGTATGTCAAAATTGGATGCAGTACAGGTTAATTAAAAAATACCTAGAAGAACTTACAAGAGAACAAACTTTAGTTGTGGCTTCAGGACATCCCTTAGGTTTGTACAGATCAACTCCAAATAGTCCACGGGTGATAATAACAAATGCTTTGATGGTTGGAATGTTTGATGACCAAGAACATTGGATCAAGGCACAAGCTATGGGTGTTGCCAACTACGGGCAAATGACTGCTGGAGGGTGGATGTATATAGGACCTCAAGGTATCGTTCATGGCACTTACAATACCTTGTTGAACGCTGGAAGGTTGAAATTAGGAATACCCCAAGATAGTGATCTAAGAGGATGCTTGTTTGTGAGTTCAGGTTTAGGTGGAATGAGCGGTGCTCAGGCAAAAGCAATAGAAATTGCAAAAGGGGTTGGGATAATTGCAGAAGTAGATTACTCGAGAATACAAACAAGGCTCAACCAAGGTTGGTTAAAAACCTACAGCAAAGATTTGGATGAAGTTTTTGAAATAGCCTTCGATCATCTAAATAGAAAAGAACCCATTTCCATCGGTTATTATGGTAATATTGTAGATCTATTGGAATACATTGTAAAGAAAGGTATAAAAGTAGATTTGTTATCAGATCAGACATCTTGTCACGCCGCCTACGAGGGAGGGTACTGCCCTCAAGGCTTGACTCATGAAGAGAAGAATCAGCTCTTAAAAACAAATAAAGAGAAATTTGTTGAATTAGTCAACAATTCACTGAGAAGACATTTTGAGCTTATAAAAACAATGGTTGAAAGGGGAACCTACTTTTTTGACTATGGGAATAGTTTCATGAAGGCGGTTTTTGATGCAGGCGTGAAAGAAATAGCAAAAAATGGCTTGGATGAAAGCGAAGGATTCATCTTTCCCTCGTATGTGGAAGACATAATGGGACCATTAATATTCGACTATGGTTATGGACCTTTCAGGTGGGTATGTTTAAGTGGAAAACGGGAAGATCTATTGAAAACGGATAAAGCAGCGATGGAATGTATAGATCCCAATAGAAGGGGCCAAGATAGAGACAATTACATATGGATTAGAGATGCTGATAAAAACAATCTCGTTGTAGGTACTCAAGCACGAATTCTTTATCAAGATGCTATGGGAAGGATGAAGATAGCGCTTAAATTCAATGAAATGGTTAGAAAAGGGGAAGTTGGCCCCATAATGCTCGGAAGGGATCATCATGATGCGGGTGGAGCTGACTCTCCTTTTAGAGAAACAGCGAATATAAAAGATGGGAGTAATATAATGGCGGATATGGCAACCCATGATTTTGCTGGAAATATAGCAAGGGGAATGAGTTTGGTAACACTGCACAACGGAGGCGGAGTTGGTATCGGTAAAGCCATTAACGGTGGTTTTGGATTGGTTCTTGACGGAAGTGGAAGGGTGGATGAAATAATAAAGAACGCAATTCCATGGGATGTTATGGTTGGGGTTGCCAGACGATCATGGGCTAGAAATGAAGCTTCTATAGAAACATCAATAGAGTACAACAAAGAAAACAAAAACACGGACCACATAACTTTGCCATATATTGCTGATAAAAATATGATAAAAGATTTGGTTGACAAATACTTATGAGGGTTAGGAGGTAGATGTTTTGAACAAAATCGTTGAATGTGTTCCAAATTTCAGTGAAGGAAGAGATAAAGAAAAGTTAGAATGTATTGTAGATGAAGTAAGAAAACAAGAAGGAGTAAAATTATTAGATTACTCTATGGATAAAGACCACAACAGAAGCGTAGTTACTTT
>NZ_JALY01000296.1:0-1274 GCF_002924615.1 Petrotoga halophila DSM 16923
AAAGCTAATCGGTGATATGTCAAGAGGTAAAAATCAAAAAAATTGTTAAAAATTAGCGTAACTGACAATGCCCATACTTTCAGAAAAACACAAAATAGGCTTGAAAACACAAAAAGATTCACTTGTATCTATTCAACTTAGTAATTTGAATAGATTCGATTTTTGCTCAGCAATGCAAAAATCATGCGAACCAACTTACGAGCCGTGAGCGCGAGGGCTCTTTTGTGTTGATGAGTGGTAACCTCGTAGTATTTTTTCCGATAATACTCTTTGAACTCAGGGATATGATTTTTAACGGAGCTAGCAGCTTCGATAAGGTAGTATCGAAGATACGGATTACCTGTTTTAGTCATTTCTGTCTCATCAGAGGAATAATTCCCTGATTGACGTTTTCTCCAAGTCAGTCCTGCAAACTTAGCCAACTTATCATGGGATTGAAAGGAGGCTATCGTACCTATCTCACTGATGATACCAGAGGAGATAACAGGACCGATACCGTTGACAGAGATGAGTGATTGATATTGGCTGGGATTAAGCCCTTTTACCGTTTTTTCAATAGCCTTATCAACGGTTTTTATTTCATTTTCCAAGGCTTTTATTACGTTGAAGGAAGAAGAGATAGCGATATTCAAAGGTTCATAAGCCATTTTATCCAATCTGTACGAATTCTTGGCTGCTTGTTTAAGAAGTGTTGCAACCTTTACGGGATCTTTGAATCTGTTTTTACTTTTTTTAATAACGAACTGAGTTAAATCATCGATGGATTTGTAAACTATCTCATCCAAAGAGTAGAACTCAGTCAAAGCAGAACAAGACGTAGCACCATATATATCGGAAAAGGGCTTATCCCTATTATTCACAGCCAATTCACTGAATTTCAGATAAATGTTGGAAAGCATCCAATTCTTTTCAGAGACGAGTGTATGAACTAAATGGAACCTATGGCGTGTAAGTCTTTGTAAAGCCAAAAACTGAGAACCACGCCAAGGGGAAGAAGAAATCTTGCCACATCTAGCGAAATCGGCTATGACGTAAGCGTCCAAATGATCTGTTTTATCGATATCGACAAAAGTCTTTTTGTAATTGGCTGTAGTTTTTGGATTAAGCTGGTACACAAGAGGCTTAAAAGGCAAAAGTTTCTTGTTGGTTGACAAGAAATTGGCTATGTGAGTACTGTAAAAAGAAGTAGCTTCCAAAGCGATAACGACATAATCAAGGTTGTTAGAAACAAGGCAATTGACGATAGCCTCAGCAATGTATTCAGCACCTATTCT
>NZ_JALY01000237.1:0-20109 GCF_002924615.1 Petrotoga halophila DSM 16923
GGTGAAAGGGCGCTGCATCTATCGTTTTAAAGTTTCCCAAGACAGTATAAGATTTAAATACAGTCGAATTAAGCAGGTGAACAACATGGTTCAGGACAAATTAGAATTCCTAAAAGATTTGTGTAAAAAATATAAAATAGGGTTAGTCTATTTGTTTGGTTCGCAGAAAGAAAAGGCTTATCAGTTGCTAAAAAACAATGATGATTACAATATAAAAATAGATGATCCCCTCACAGACATAGATGTGGGAATAGTTTTTTTGTTTGATTTGGATAATATAAAGCACAGATACAAGCTTTATGCGAGTATATACAATGAATTAGAAGAATTATTTAAACCTTACAAATTGGATCTGGTTTTTTTACAAGAAACTCATTCTGTATTCCAGACTGAAGCTTTAAAAGGCATATGTGTATATAGTGAATCAGAAAGTTTTAAAGATGAATACGAAATGATGATATTAAGGCGTGCTGCGGATTTTAAATATGTCCTCGATTTATACCATAAAGAAGTATTAGAAAATTCGAGGAGAAATGAAATATCTCAAAAAAGTTCTACATTCTCGATTATGGCTTCTCCCCTTTCCTTCAAGATCCGCTGGGCATTCTTGCTACCGATATTTCTCACTTTGGTCAGAGGTATCCTCAAATATTCCCCTTCAATTTTAAAAACCTTTGCCTCACTCTTGTAAAGATCCGGTCTTAAAAAGCCAAAACCTCTCTTTCTCATCTCGTAGGCGGTCTTAAGTGTGGAATAAAAGTTGGACTCTTCGTAATTATGTTGGTATTCGTTTCTTGAAAGCTTCTTAATCATCTGAACCGTCAATGCTTCATCCATTATAATATCAATATCAAAAAACCTTGCTCTAATAGTGAAATAAACGCTGTAAAACTCAAGAGGATAATAAAGTTTGTAAAACGCTATCTTGTACGCCATTATCATGTAGGCAACCGCATGGGCCTTTGGGAATAGATAATGAATCTTCTTCAGAGAATCAAGATACCATTCGGGAGCTTCTGAATGATCTATCGCCTTCAGTTCTTTCTCTGTAAGCTCTTTACCCTTTCTCACTTTTTCCATAATCATAAAGGCCGTTTTTGGTTCCACTCCAAAATACTCAAGCGTTGTCAAAATATCGTCTCTGCAGCTAACGATCTGATCGATACCTGCAACATTCTTCAAAACTATCTCGCGGGCGTTGTTGAACCAAATATCCGTTCCGTGTGCCAGTGAATTCGTCCTACACAGATCGTAAAAAGTTTTGGGCTTTGTCTCGGTGAGCATCTTATGGGAGAAAGGTGTCCAAACTTCTGGTACACCCAACGTTCCAATCTCCGTACCTATCTCCGAAAGATCCACTCCCAACTCCTTCGTAGAAGAGAAAAGTGAGAGAACCCGCTCATCGTGCATCGAAATATTGTTGTAATCGTAACCGGTTAGATCCTTAAGCATTTTTAAAAATGTTGGACCATCGTGAGACAACACATCTATTTTCAGCAAATCATTTTCTAAAGCCTTAAAATCGTAATGTGTCGTAACGATACCAATCTCAGGAGAATTTGCAGAATACTGATAGGGAGTAAAATCGTGAACATCGTACTCTTGAGGGATTATTATCATAGCCGATGGATGTTGACCTGTATTCAACTTTGTTCCTTTAATTTTTTGAGAAGCCCAAAAAAGATGTGCAAAATTCATATCTTCATCCTTGAAATAATTGAACGCTATCTTCAAAGCGTTGTACCTTGAGATGGTACTTATCGTACCTGCCTTGTAACAATAGTTCCTACCAAATTTCTCTTCCAAGAACCTTTGTATATCGTTGAAGATCTCAGCCGAAAAATTTACGTCTATATCTGGGATCTTCTCACCAGAATACCCCATAAAAACCTCAAACCTTATATTATGTCCGTCGGAGTTCAAAATCGCACCACAATTTGGGCATGACTTCTCTTTTAAATCAAAACCACTCAAGTTTAAATCCTCACTGAACTCTATAAACCCACAACTCTCACAAAAATAATGTGGTGGCAAAGGATTAACCTCAGTTATCCCCAAAAGAAAAGCGACAAGCGAAGAACCAACTGACCCCCTCGAACCGATCGGATAGCCCATCTCTAAAGACTTCTTGACCATATCGGCTGAGATCAAAAATATCACAGCATACCCGTTATCTATTATACTTTTCAATTCCTTCTCTATCCTATCTATAATTATACGGTGCAACTTTTCTCCATACATCTTTTTTGCGTTGTTATAAACGATATCTCTCAAATTTTGGTCGGCAGAGGGGATAATAGGCGCCTTCAATTTAAGATCAAAAGGAGCAAATTCCTCTACCTCACCAGCGATTTTATTCGGATTTTTTACAACGATTTCCTTTGCAATGCCGTGCTTTTTAAAGATCTCAAATGCCGCATCGTACATCTGAGAAGTGCTTCTCAAATAATTAATACTTCGCGTAGCCTTCCTTGGGTTACTCTTTGTGGAAGTACCAAAGATCATAGCGTTTAAATACTCTCGATCTTCTTCTCTCAAATAATGAACATCACCCGACATAACAACAGGCTTTTTTAAAGCTTTTGCAATCTCATACACTGTTTTAGAATAATCGATAATCTTACCCTTCTCCAAACACAAATCGTTATAACAATCCCTTGGGAAAAGCTCTATATAATCAAAAAAAGTTACCCATTCCTTTAAATCGTCAGTAGAATACTTATTCAGAAAATCGTAAAGCAAAAATCCATCCAATGAAGAACCCAAAAGTAGCCCTCTTCTTAAATTCTTCAAATCAGAAAGTGAAATTATCGCACTTTTATTCACAACGTTCATATGTGAAATCGATACTATTTTATAAAGATTCTTCAACCCCTCTTTATTCTTAACCAGCACATTCACGTGTTTTACGATTCCTCTTCTCTCATCGTGCACATTCAGCTCACAACCAAAAATTGCTTTTATACCCTTTTTCTTAGCATACTCATAGAAATAAGGAATTATCTGCACATTCTCGTTATCCGTAATGGCAACCGCCTTTTGCCCAAACGAAGAAACAGCATCCACTAACTCCTCCATATCCAATATGGACAACTTTGAGCTCATCTTTGAATGCGCATGAAGTTCAACCCTCTTTT
Organism: Petrotoga halophila DSM 16923; assembly: GCF_002924615.1. NCBI lineage: Bacteria > Thermotogati > Thermotogota > Thermotogae > Petrotogales > Petrotogaceae > Petrotoga > Petrotoga halophila. The sequence continues at coordinate 3,138 of NZ_JALY01000237.1, forward strand.
CTACCGAAAGATCATGCCAAACCGAAGGAACAGCAACTTTTATTGTGTCCACTTTCAAACAATAACTCCCCATTTCACTATCGTACTCTAATACCCCTTCAAATCTAAACCACTCATCTTTCCTTGAGCTCGTTCGGGGCGTTTTGTTGTTTTCTGACTTACACAAAAAAGAATAGCTATAATCAGTAACAAACAAATAATAAAAATCCTTTGCCTCATCAACATAAAAAATTTTGCCTTTTATACTAATCTTCTTATTAAAAAACCCTTCTTCCTGCCCTTTAATATCCGAAAGATTATTAAAAAAATACACAAAACTTCCTCCTTAGGCATACGTATATATAACATTATACACAGTTTTACCTAAGAAGTCAACAATGGGTTTGCACTGGGTGGGAAGCGAGGTAAAGAGCTCCTTCACTTCATCCTTATGGGTGGGCTGCAGGGAGAAGTCCTACATTTTCATTCCTAATGGGTGGGGGGAGCAGGGTGAAAGGGAAAGCCTTTTGCTCATCCTTAGAGGGTGGGCTGCGAGGCGAAGGGGCGCAAACTTAGATAGAATAAATATTTTAGAAACTTCATAATTTTTAAAAATAAGTTTTTGATTTTCAAAGGGGCACAGGGCGAAGCCTTCCCACCCAGCCTGGTGAAAGGGCGCTAATAAAAAGTAGGAGGCAGATAAATAATTATCTGCCTTCATTCCGATCAATATCACTTAACTACTTCTTTGGTTTATCTTTTGGCTTATCTTTCTTTTTCTTTTTTTCCTCTGCCATGACCCTTCCTCCTCCGGGCAAAAAGCCCTGTTAATGGAACCCTTATACCAATAACCAAAACATATAAAAATCTTACAAATATTATACCATACTAAAAATTAAAAGCAACAGTTTTTAGCAAAAATTTTTGGCAAAAATATCGCTTTCGGAAAACTCTGCTAAAAATCCCTCAATTTCAGTCGATAAAAATAGGATAAACAATTACTTAAAAAGAAATATTAAAAGGCCATAAAATACTATCATCCTCATGGGTGGGGTACAGGGTGAAGCCCTCCACCACGAGGGTCTAAGGGGCCGCAGGCCTCTTCTTTAGAGGGCGGGCTGTGGGGCGAAGGGGCGCTATTTATCAAGTTTTAGAACTTCTAAAGACAACTTCAAAAGCTAAGGAGGATTCCCATGTACGAAGAAATCTTTGAATTGATAAACAAAGGAGAAATAAACAAAGCTCAAGAACAAATAGAAAAAATATCCGATGATGATCCGAAAAAATACAACTTAAAAGGACTAATACACTTCAACAAAAAAGAACTAGAAAAAGCCAAAGAACAATTCGAAGAAGGATTAAAAATAAACCCTATTGACTCAGACATATTATTCAACTATGGGTATTTACTAAAAGAAATGAATCAAGAAATGGAGTCATGGAGATACCTCATGAGGATACACGACAAAGATTGGGCAACTTATGATCTATTAGGAGACATAGAATTCAAAGACAGAAGCAAATTAGCATCTCTAAGATTTTACCTAAAAGCAGCAGAACTAACTAATAACCCACAAATGAAAAAGAAGTTCTTAGAAATAAGAAACAAGATAAAAAAAGACACAAAGATAGCCTTCCTTTGCCTTCCTGTCTTAGACAACTTCCTAAAAGACATAGTAGAAACCTTCTCGCTTGGATACGATGTCAAACTCGTAGTATCAACAGACGCAAACGAAATAACACAAGCGATAAAATGGGCGGACATAGTCTGGCTCGAATGGGCAAATGACTTAGCAATATTTGCAACTAACAAAGTCCCTGAAATAGCAAATAAAAAAGTTATTTGTAGATTGCATAGTTACGAAGTCTTTACGGACATGCCTGAAAAAATAAATTGGGGAAATATTGATCAATTGATCTTTGTAGCAAATTCGATGAAAATAATTTTTCATAAATTACATCCTAATCTTGATCTTCAATCATGCAAAGAAGAAATTGTTTACAACGGGGTTGACTTAGACAAATTCAAATTCTCTATACACAAACCAGGATACAACTTAGCTGTGTTAGCTCATATAAACTACAAAAAGAACCCAGCTGAATGGATTCAAATAATAAGTAAATTAAAAGAAATAGATAAACAATATAAACTGCACATTGGAGGAGATTTTCAAGACCCTAGATACAAAGTATACTTTGAACACATAAAAAAAGAAATGAAAATGGAAGACAATTTCATTCTACATGGTTGGATAAACGAAGTAGAAAAATTTTTAGAAGATAAAAACTACATAATTTCAACAAGCATACATGAAGGCCATCCTTACAACATTTTAGAAAGCATGGCAAGAGGAATAAAACCAGTAATTTTAAATTATAGTGGTTCAAAAGAACAATGGCCTAATGAGCTTATATATAACACAATCGATGAAGCGGTAGAAAAAGTAACAGAAGAAACTTACGACTCAGAAAGTTACCGTAGGTTTATCGAAGATAATTACACGTTGGAGGAACAAATTAATGCATTAGAAACAGTACTAAATACCTTAGAAAAAGTTAATAAGAAAATAAATAAAAGGGTGCCGAAGATCAGAAAAACTTATTTTTAGATTATATGATTCCCAAATTTATAGAATTTACACCATACACAGACAAATACATTGATTCTTTCGATTTTGAAGGTTCTAAAATTAGAATTGGAAAGGTAGAAAAAATTACAGATGAGGTTAGCCTTATTGAATTTATAGTGAAAAATAAAAAGGGTCAACAATTAGCATTGCAAAATATTTGGTATAATCATTCTACTAAGCAAATAACTTTCCCAGATTATATCTCATTAAGTAAAAATAAAAAGAAAATTCAAAATTTTGTATATCAGATGCTCAAATCCAGGTTAAGTTACATTGGCAATATAGGTGGATTCATCAACGATGAAGAAATTCTAGAAGATATAAAAGAAAATCAATTAGCTTACAATTGGGAAAGAGGAATACCTGCTACACAGTTTATGCCTGCCTTTGGATATTTAAAAACGAGGTTACGTTATAGTTTTGTTTCTAAATTTATTAAAGAATGTGATGTTATTTTAGATGCTGCTTGTGGATTTGGCTATGGTTCAGCCTATTTCTCAAAATTTTGCAATAAAGTATATGCTTTAGATTTAGCTGAAGATAATATAAAATTTGGAGAAAACACTTATTCCTTCAAAAATATCAATTGGATATTAGGCGACGTCACTGCATTACCTTTTGAAAATGATAAATTTGACGTTTATGTCTCTTTTGAAACTTTTGAGCATTTGCCATTGAATACTATTGATAATTATATTGAAAAAGCAATTAGGGTCGTTAAAAAAGATGGTCTATTTATATTATCAACTCCAAATAGAGAAACAAGACAGAATATACATAATCCTTTTCATATAAAAGAATATAGTATTCAAGAGTTAAGCTCAATTTTAAAACAATACTTTAAGAATATAAAATTTTTCTCACAAGTCAATTTTACTGTCACAGAAGGTTACAATGAACATGCATTTAATTTTATTGCTGTTTGTACAAATAGTAAATTGCTTGGTTTGAAATAATAAAATTTGATACCCACTTCATAAATAGGTAAAACCAAAGATTAACGAAAAGTAAAGTAAGTTAAGGCAAGAAGAAAAAGAACTAAAATATTGGATAATTATCCAAAATACTCTTTGAAAATCGGATAAATTCTAGAAAAATTGAAAAGTAATCAGAATTGAATGTTTCTTGGGGAGAATACGTGTGAATATAGAAGACACTATATGCATATTAAACGAAGGGGGAAGTAGAATGTCCACAAAAAAAGTATTAGAAAACTATATTCAACTAATAGAAACAGAGCATTTTTCAAAATATGAGAAGGATTTTGCACATAAGATACAAATGGGGTTACTTGAGGGATATCAACGAGGAGTTTATGAGCCAAAAATGGTCTCAAATGTAGAAGCAATCATAAATAAGGAGAATGGATTATCAGATGTAGAAGCAATCATAGATAATGTGAATAGATTATCAGATGTAAAAGCAATCATAAATAAGGGGAATGGATTCTCGGCATCTGTTAATAGATTTCACATTTCTACTAAAGGTATTTTTATTCACGGAAATAAGTCTCAGGTTGAATTTGAATACTCTGATGGTAGTAAAACTCAACGAGAGTTAGGAGATTTGATCTTCATTATCTCGATTATTTATAATAATAAAAAATATTTTGAAAAACTTACAATAACTCAGTTTAAAAAATCTACAGAAAAACCCCAATGGTATTTTAACAAAAAAGATAAAAATGATAAATATCCAGACAAAGAGCAACTTTACCTCCTTGCAAGATTTCCTACTTTTAAGGGGGCAAAAGGTTCTATTATTCCGATGAAAGAGTATAACCTATCAAACTATACCAATTGTTTAGGGTCATACGGATTGTTATATAAACCTGGAGATTTTGCTTTTACAAGTGCCAGGATTGTGGAGGTGCTTCTAAGAAATAGTAAGAGTATAAGTATAGAGCGTATACTACCATCAACTGATTTTTATGAACCTTTAATGTTTTGCCCAACCAACCTTTTTCACTTTAGAAATACAGGAAAATTATGTTATATAGAGTATAGACCGTATAGGCATTATCTTAGAAAGCCTTTTTTCTGCTATCCAATTTTTCAAAATAATTTCCTCCCAGTTATAGGTAATTCCATTAGTTCTTCCAACGTGCATGAATTTACGGAGAAATATTTAAGAGCATTAATAGGTGAACTTACTTTTGCCTATGGGTTTTCCTATAACCGACCAGCATTTCAATTCTTAAAAGATTTGATGATGGCATTTAGGACAAAAGCCAAAAGAGAAAAAAATAAAGAAATAAAAGATGAAATTCTAAAATTTGTTGACTCTTTTTACCAGCACGATTACAGAGAAAGACAAGGAGAAGGGGGAGGGCAAGGAGAACAAGGTTTTGGAGACTTTGATTATGAGGGTGGAGGCATAGGTATAATTCACACAATGATCAACTTAGGAGAGGGTGAATAATAATGGCGACGGCGTATAACAGCCTGTTTGAAATTCCCTTGACTTATTCAAATGCCTTGGACACTTTGCAGACACACAGAACTTTATACGCAATTCGAAAATTTGCCTTTCATGAAAAGAATAAGGTAAAGCATGACGATGTTGGCGCCTTTGTTTAACTACATAGGAGAAAAAGAGATAATGAAATTGCTACGCTTCTTTCATCTAACGAAAGTTAAACAAAATTTTTCTTGGTTCTATTCCAGAAAGGATGGATAAAAAAATGAAATATGAAGAAAGGATAAAATAACCTGGTATCCTTATATAAGGAAGAACACAAAAAAGGACAAAATACCTGCTATTAAAAAATCTTAACAACCTTATCAAGAAAGGTTATGTCAGGATCGATGAATTGATGAAATATAAGTATCTTGACACAGTTCAATGCTATGGATTGGTAGTTGAGTTTAAAAAAACATTCGATCACAAGAAACCTTTTTACGCAGACAAGCATTTTCTGTTTTTCTTTATTATCCTAGCTAAACTTAATTTAACTCCAGCTTAATTACCCACTATTTTCGTGATAGAACCTATAAAATTTTTCTCACAAGTCAATTTTACTGTCACAGAAGGTTACAATGAACATGCATTTAATTTTATTGCTGTTTGTACAAATAGTAAATTGCTTGGTTTGAAATAGTAAAATTTAATGCTAGAAGTGATTTCAGGAGGGGAAAAAATGAATGGAAACCCAATTTTCATATTAGGTTCACACAAATCAGGCTCTAGTTTATTGCGCAATCTTTTTGATGGACATAGCGAACTTTTCGTCATTCCTATAGAAGCACACTTTTTCCAATATAATGGATATTGGATCGATTATGGTATCAGACGTCAGATGCCTGTTGATTTAACGGAAGGACAGATAATTAATAATTATGTTTCTGCAATAAAAATAGCTAACACAACTCCTGGAGGTTATTCCGATAGCGATACTCGAGGTAGGTGGGACGTTGAAAAGTTTGAAGAAAAAATAAAAAAAGGGAAAAATTATAATAACATAAAAAGCTCAATTATAAATTATATTGAAGCAATGTATTATTCTATATATGGCGCAGAGTTGCCAGAAGATAAAAGAGTGGTTGAAAAATCAGTTGAAAATGCTGAATTTGCGATCGATTTAAAAACAATTTTTCCAAATGCAAAATTTATTCATATCGTTAGAAATCCATACGCCACTTTGGTAGCCATTAGAAAATTTAAATCTCAACAAGGTTATCCTTTTTTAAAGTGGATTATTGAAAGCATGTATAATAGCTATTATTATCTTGAAAAAAACCAAAGATTATTTTCAAAAAAAGATTATTTAGTTTTAAAATATGAGGATTTAGTTACTCAACCGAAAATGATCATTAAGAGGATAATTACTTTTTTAGACTTACCAGAAGAAAAAATTCTGTATATTCCAACAGTTCAAAAAAAGTTATGGGAAGGCAATAGCACCAGCGGAGAAAAATTCAAATCTATTTCTTCGAAAAGATTAAATAAATGGAAAGATGAAATATATCCCTTAGAGGCACAGATTATTAATTTCAAATTTACATTTATTCTTAAAAAATATGGTTACGAAGTTATAACCAAAGTTAAAGAAAGGTACCCTGAAGATAAAAAAAGTATTGATATGTATAACTTTAATGCTAATTTTCTAAAACTGTTATAAGATTCTAATATATCTCTTATAAAAATATTTAATAATTAAGCTAGAGCGAAATTAAGCTTATTGATTAACTACCCACACTTTTGAGGAGAGAATCAATAAAAGGCCAATAATGCCTTCTGATTATGTCAAAGGGTGATTATGAGCAGTTAAAGGAAGTTCTAGCTGTGTTCAAAAAAAGAAAAAGAGCAAAAAAGATATAGAAAACACTAAAGTTTTTGGAAAACTGTTCGATAATATGTATGAAAATCCTTAGCGCTAAGGGAAAAATCCTTGTCCAAGGAAGGGCAAGAAACAAAAAATCACATGGAGGTGTATAAATTATGAGGATTAATCACAACATTAGTGCATTGAATGCATGGAGATCGATGGATCAAGTAAACCAATCTATGGGTAAAACACTTGAAAGACTTTCTTCTGGTTTAAGGATCAACAGAGCAGGAGACGATGCAGCAGGATTAGCAATATCCGAAAAAATGAGAGGTCAGATTAAAGGTTTAGAAACTGCTGTTAAAAATGCACAAGACTCTATATCTTTGATACAAACAGCAGAAGGGGCATTGACAGAAACACACTCTATACTTCAAAGAATGAGAGAATTATCGGTTCAAGCTGCATCAGATACCAACACAGACGTTGATAGAAATCAAATACAGTTAGAATTAGATCAACTAAGAGAAGAGATCGATAGGATTTCAAGAACCACAGAGTTCAACACACAGAAATTGCTTGATGGTAAGATTGAATCGTTCCGAGGTACAGAAGATATCAAAGTTGTTACAGGAGGAAACATAGATCTTAAAGTTGTTGGAGTAGGTGGGGCATTCTCAGCCACGCTGTCCAGCACAAATGCCAACGGTACGTACACGGGGACTTACACAATAACTCCTGATGTAGAAGGCACTTACGTCGTAGAAGTAGGACAGTTACAGGGTGCAGAAACTTCTGCTTTGGATGTTAGAATAACCCAAATAAGAGCTGATGGAACTGCGTCAGGAATAGCCACCTTAGGAGCCGGACATGTTCTTCTTACTACTACTCTGACAGATTCGTATACTCTTTATAGTGCTGCTGGTGTTGGTACTACTGATTTTGCTATAAGTACGGTGGTTAATTTGGCTTCCTTTACATGGGATTCCTCAACTTTTAATATCGATGATTTTGGAGGATCGTTACCTTTAAATGAAATTGTAGACAGTGCCGTTGTTAGAGTTGAAGCAACTAACACCGCTGCTAATCAACTTGTTTTCCAAATAGGGGCGAATGAAGGTCACAACATCGTGCTTGGAATAGACGATATGAGTGCAGGAGCTCTTGGGCTCAACGAAAAGTCACTTAAAGCAACGGATCAAGATAGCGCTGAAAGATCGATAATGATTGTGGACGCTGCAATTCACAAAGTAAGTACAGCAAGGGCTTCACTTGGGGCTGCCCAAAACAGATTGGAACATACTATATCCAACTTGGGTGTAGCATCGGAGAACTTAACTGCAGCAGAAAGCAGAATCAGAGACGCAGATATGGCAAAAGAGATGATGGATTTTACAAAGCAACAGATACTCTTGCAAGCATCGAATGCAATGTTAGCACAAGCGAATACAATTCCACAAAATGTGTTGCAGTTGTTGCGATAAAGGGGAAGTTTAGAGAGGGCCTTCGGCCCTCTTTTTGTTTATGAGTAGTTTCTTTTATCTATTCCCGCCCGCCGCCCCTTATGGAATTTTTTCTTTGATTAGAAAAGACCCCTTTAAGGAATTTTTTCTTTGAATAGAGACCCCCCTAAGGAATTAAATATGTTGAACAAGAATGATATAATAGATGTAGTTTTTTGATGGGAGGAAAGTGCATGAGTTCTGATAATAAAAAATTGTTGTCTGTTGCTATGATCGTTAAGGACGAAGAGGCTAATATTAGACGCGCCTTAGAGGTTATTAAGGATGTGGCAGATGAGATAATCGTTGTTGATACCGGGTCTACGGATAGAACACCCCAGATAGTTAAAGAGTATACCGATAAGTTGTACTTTCATGAGTGGCAGAATGATTTTTCTGAGGCTCGAAACTATTCTTTGAAGTTTCCAACCTGTGAGTGGGTTTTGATATACGATGCGGATGAAGAGGCATCAGAATCGTTTAAAAAAAATATAAGAGAGTTTCTTATTAAACAGACAAAAGATGTTAACACTGTCTATATACCAACAATAAGTTATATGGATATTGACTACACAAGAACTGAAGTAGCTTCGACTCCAAGAATTTTTAGAAAAGGTACTATTGAATACAAAAACGTTGTACATAATCAAGCTATATATAAACCAAAAATCGTTCGAGGTAATTTTCCGATTCTCCATTACGGTTACATCTGGACAAGGGTTTTGAAGAGAAAGAAGTATGAAAGAACCAGTACTTTAATAAGAGAGCAGCTAAAGGAAGCGAAACATCCTATAGAGAGGTTGTATTACTTAGTTCAGTTGTACAAAACAGAGTCTATCGGAGGGTATACTTATAAGAAGAACCAAGTCGCTTGGGAGACGTTGGCAGAGATAAAGAAAGTGGGCAGAGTTCCTGCCATAGGTCTTGAGTTTTTGTACTTGTTTGGATTGGACTGCGTGTTTGGGGGTTTAAAAGACCTGGGTAAGGAATTGCTACAAAAGTGTATAGATGCTACCCCTCAGTATCCTGATCCTTACTTTGGCATGATGGCTTTGTACGAAAGATCATGCGATTGGGATGAGCTAATCGAGTGGGGAGAAAAGTTTTTTAAAGTCTTAGATGAAGCTATGAAAAATGTAGAGAATTTTGATTGGACTATCATGTCTTTTAAGCAAGTGCCTTTGGCACACATTTTGATGGCTCGTGCAATGTTGAAAAGAAAAGATTTTGAAGGGTTCAATAATCATATTTCCCTTGCATTTGGTGAAGATGAGAACATTACTATTGATAAAAAGAATTTGTATGTTTTGTTGAACGATATTAAAGAGGGTGTTGAAGATAAAAAAGACAGCCTCACGGCAGATAAGGAAGAGTGGGAAAAGGTATTACCCGGGTTTAAAGTTATGGTTGAAGGTGTAGAAAAATCAGGAATTGTTATTTATTATGACAACATCGTTGAAAAAATTGCTGAATTAGAAGTGGAAGTCGATGAAAACTTGTTAGATAAATTATCTTGTAGAAATGAACTTTCAAAATACATAATAAAGAAGATGAAGACATCAGAAGACCAACTTTTAGATTTTATCACTAAAGATGATTATCTTAATTTTGTAGAAAAAAACGGTATACCTGGAATTTTGCTTTTTTATTCAGTTTTGCAAAACACAAAAGATACTGTTGATACGTTGAAGACCCTTTCTACTTTAAGAAAGATTGAAGACGAAAAGATTCAAGGGGTTTTATACGCCTTATTAGGGGATTGTTATCTGAGATTGAAAAGGTTCAAAGAAGCTCTGACTCAGTATAAAAAGTCTTTAGAAATACTTCCTGATCTTTCACGGTTTATTAAGCCTATAATTGAGGATTTGAGCACTAAGTTGGACCCTGAGATGGATGGGGTTTACGAAGAGATATATGCCCATTTTGCTTCTGGGAAAGAATTCATTTTCGATATTATGGGGTACATTGGGCAAGAGAATGCACAAAAACTTTATCTTATTTCTGATGCTCCATTGGCTTTGTATATTTCGGGGATATCTTTTATTCAAAAAGATCCACAAAAGGCTGAAATGTTGTTGAAAAAAGTAGAAAATATAGAAGAATTTCCTTTTTATTATTATAGGCTTGCTAAGATATATGAAAAAAAAGATATTAAAAAAGCCTTTGATTTGCATCTAAAAGCTGTAGAAGAGAATAACAAACTTGCTGATATATCGTTTGGCAGATACAGTTATTCTGGGCTTTATCCAAATACTCAGATTAGTTTTATGAAAAGTGACGATGAAATGATTTGGGTGGGGAATATTTCCGAAAAGTTTTCCCAGTTAGGAATTATTCATCCCATTCGAAGTTGGAAGAGATCAGATACTTTGATGTACGCTTCCCCTTATCCTTCTGATGAGGCTTTGAGGATTTACGAAGAGCGTGAGAAAGGAGCTTACAAGTCTATTCCTTTGGAGATCAAAAAGGAAATTATTTTAAAGGGGCTAATTGATAGCGGTTTTAAAGATGTCAAGGTTCTTGGAGTTGATAAAGAGAAGTATGAAAGTGTTTTTGAAGATTTGGGTGTTTCTGTAAAAGATAATTCTAACAATATTTTAATTGTAGGAGAGTTTGAGAAAAATTATAATGTGAGTGATATTTTAAAGAAAGCAAGAAATGTTTTAGCCTTTGTGTATGTTCCTGATTTAAAGGATAGAGAGAACGTGGTTTGGTTTATTCCAAAGTTTAGGGTGCTTAGAACAACGAGCCAGTTGATTTCGTTATTTGAGAAAGAAGGGTTTAAGGTTTCAAAGGTTGAGGCTATCGATGGAAATTTGAGATGTTTTCAAGCTTATAAAGAGTAATTTTTACTTTCATTGACAAGATTTAAAATATATTGTATAATAGTTTAGAAGAGTTTTGGGGCGCTTAGCTCAGTGGGAGAGCGTCTGCTTCACGCGCAGAAGGTCGTAGGTTCAAACCCTACAGCGCCCACCACTTTTTTGTACTTCTTTAAGTTTTTTCAGCTTTCCGCATACCTCCAGGTACTCACTCAAGAATCTAAGAAAGATAAATTTTTTATTAAAAAAATATAAATATTTTTTTAATTTGCTTTCTTCAGTAATAATATATCATCAAAAAATACCATAAATACCTAATTTTAAGCATTTTCAACAAAAAATTTTAAAATTTTGCGAATTTGCAAGTTTTGTGTATAATCGAAAAAAGTGAGTAAATATATTCATTACCATTTATTAGCAATAATGAAATATATTTCATTGAATTGTTTACTATGAAGATAATTTCTTGTTGTTTGTTCTTTCTTAAGTATACCGGGGAAAAGCCAAAAGGAGGAGGTAACCATGCGAGACTCTATTGAATTAACCCAAGAAAATTATGTTGACAGCATAATTGAAAGGGTAGTTGTAAAGAATCCTGGAGAAACTGAGTTTCACCAGGCGGTACGTGAGGTTCTTGAAAGTATAAAACCAGTTGTTGAACTGTATCCTGAATTTGAGAAAGACGGGATTTTAGAAAGGTTAACTGAGCCTGAAAGGCAGATTATCTTTCGCGTTCCATGGGTAGATGATCAAGGTAACGTTCATGTTAATAGGGGATACAGAATTGAATTTAACTCCGCATTAGGGCCTTATAAAGGGGGATTGCGTTTTCATCCCACTGTATACCCAGGAATCATGAAGTTTCTTGCATTTGAACAAACTTTCAAAAATGCTTTAACTGGAAGGCCTATAGGTGGAGCAAAAGGTGGCAGTGACTTCGATCCAAAGGGGAAGTCAGATTCCGAAGTTATGAGATTTTGTCAAAGTTTTATGACTGAACTATATAGACATATAGGGGCACAAACGGATATTCCAGCAGGAGATATAGGTGTTGGGAACAGAGAAATTGGGTATCTCTTTGGTCAATACAAAAGAATTACCAACCGTTTTGAAGCTGGCACCCTAACAGGAAAAGGTGTAGATTGGGGTGGAAGTTTAGCGAGAACAGAAGCAACAGGGTATGGATTGGTTTATTTTGTTGAAGAAATGCTAAAAGATGTTGGTGAAACATTTGAAGGCAAGAAGATAGTAGTTTCTGGATCTGGAAACGTGGCTATTTACACTGCTCAAAAAGTTGTAGAACTCGGTGGAAAGGTTATAGCCCTTAGTGATTCTGACGGAATGGTATACGATCCAGAAGGAATAGATTTAAATTCTGTAATTGAGATAAAAGAAAAAAGAAGGGGAAGAATAGTTGAGTATCTCAAAACTCATCCTTCGGCAGAGTATAACGATAACAGTAAAAATATTTGGAAAATTGAATGTGATATTGCCTTCCCATGTGCCACTCAAAACGAAATTGATATAGAAGAAGCAAAAACACTTGTGAATAACGGTGTTTTAGTGGTAGCAGAAGGTGCTAATATGCCGTGCACCCCAGAAGCTATTGAATGTTTCCAAAAAAATAACGTTATGTTTGCCCCAGCTAAAGCTGCCAACGCTGGCGGTGTTGCTACCTCTGCCTTAGAAATGACTCAGAATAGTATGTGGGAGTCTTGGAGTTTTGAAGAGGTAGATAAAAAACTACGAGAGATAATGAAGAACATCTACAGTAGTATAAAGACGACAGCTGAAGAGTACAAGAAAGACGGAGATCTTGTTTTTGGGGCTAATGTGACGGCTTTTCTAAAGGTAGCAAGAGCAATGATGGATCAAGGGATCGTTTAAAAATACCCCCAGATGGGGGTATTTTTTAAAGCTTTCCTAATTCTTTGAAGATCTCTTTTACTACTTTGATGTCTTGGCTATGCTCTGGATCATCTCCCGGGGTTTCAAGTATCAGAGGTAGCTTAGATATTTCATCGAAAGAGAGGAAGGTTTTAAATCCTTCTTTTCCTATGTATCCTTTGCCTATAAATTCGTGTCTGTCTTTAGCAGCGCCTACGTCATATTTTGAGTCATTTAGATGAATCATTTTTAGTTTATTTAAACCGATGTATTTGTCAATTTCGTCTAATAGTCGTTGTACCTCTTCTTTTTTTCTTATGTCGTAGTTAGAATCGAATCCATGGCAGGTATCATAAGTTATACCTAATCTTTCTTTCCATGGTGAATTGTTTATTATTCTTCCCAGTTGTTCCATGGAGTATCCTATGTTTGAACCTTTTTGTGCAACGTTTTCGAGCAAGATAGTTACTTTTGTATTTTGAACTTCTTTGAAGATGGTATCTAACCCTTCTAATATTTTGCTTATGCCGAATTCTTCTCCTTCGCCTAAATGGCTTCCTGGGTGGAAGTTGTAGTGGTGTATTCCTAATTGGTCTGTGGCTTTTATTTCTTCTATCATTGCATTTATGGATTTTTCTCTGATGTCGTCTTTTGGAGAGGCGAGGTTTATTAAGTAGCTTGAATGAACTAAGACGTCTTCAAAATTTATGTTGAATTCGTTCATTGCGTTTTTGAAGCCTTCTACATCGCTTTCTTTTGGTGGGTTTACTTTCCAAACCCGTGGTGAACTTGTGAAGATTTGGAAGGTGTTGCCTCCTATGTTTGCTGTGTCAGGAGGGACTTTTTTGAAGCCTTTTGAGATTTTCATATGTGCGCCGATTTTTATCATTTTTTTCACTCCTAGTCTTTTGATATGCGGCCCTTCCCCGGGCGTTAAGGGGCAAGCCCCTTAAGATCCACAAAACCTAATTTTGTTTTAAAAATTTTTTGCATAAACCAACAAAAGGGCAAGCCCCTTAAAAAACCCCAAATTCAAAGTCAAAATCATTTAAAAACATAGTTTGCATACTGCAGCAAACAGGGCTTCGCCCTTAAACCCCACCCTATACCCATTCTATATCATTTTGTAGAATTTTCTTTGCTATTTCTTTGTCGAGGTTTGCGATAACACCTATGTTAGCGAATATGTAATTTTTGTCGTAGGCGAAGGTTACCTCTTTTGATGGTAGTAATAGGTCATCTGAATTTTTTAACTGTTTTAAGCTTTCAAATATTTCCTTTTTGTATTTCGACCTTGATAGTATTCCTCCGGTGCCAAAGATGATTTTAACCGCGGTTAGATCTTTTCCCTGAGCCACCTTTTTTCTTCCGGTGGGAGTAAAGATGTAATCAATTCTTCCAGCGTGTCTTTTTAGGGATGTCAAGAAACAAAACTTTGCCAAGTAAGTTGCAAATTTTTCTTGTTCATCGTTTTGTGGATAAGGGGATAGATTTTTTAGTATCTCTTCGTAGTTTTCAAAGTCCTTTTTTATTTGTTCTTTGCCTATCATTTCAACAACGTTATGTGCGTTTATGTATATTCCCATGTCTCCATCGACTGTTCTTTTAGAACGGGGTTGTGGAGATACTAAAATCTTTTGAATTTCTGGTGAGCCATCGGTAACAGAGTCTATATCAGTAGTAGCTCCTCCAATGTCAACTGTTAGAACATCTCCATACAGTTCATTTAGTAATTCAGTGGTGTTCATAACAGCCGCAGGGGTAGGAATGACTTCTTCATCCACTACATCATAGATTTTTTCCATACCTGGGGCATGAATTATGTGTTTTGAGAAAACCTCTTGGATTATTTTTCTTGCCGGTTCAACGTTGAGGTGATCTATTTTAGGGTAGACGTTTTCTGTTATGATTATATTTTTGTTCTTTTCTTTGAAGATTTCTTCTATTTCTTCTTTTACAGCAGTGTTTCCTGCGTATATTATGGGGATGTCTAAAGGCAAGTTAGAGAGTAATTCAGCGTTGTAAAGAACGGTTTCTTCTTCTCCGTAATCGACTCCACCTGATAAGAGAATCAATTTTGGTTTAATCTTTAAAATTTGCTTCAAATGGGTTTCTCTAAGTTTGCCGGATGTTATGTATTTTAAAATAGCCCCAGCCCCTAATGCCGCTTCTTTCGCTGCCCTGACTGTCATATCGTATACCAATCCATGGACCGTCATACTTAGCCCACCGGCAGCAGAAGAGGTTGCTAAAAATTTTTCCCAACTTATTTTATCATTAACTTTTTCTTCCATATTTTTTAGTGCCTTTTCTATTCCAATGGTTACATCACCTTTGTCTATGGTTGTGTAACTTTCTGTTTGAGCTATTAGTTTAACGCTCTTTTCCATGAGCTGGTAAGCTGTGATCACGGTTGTTGTACTTCCTATCTCAGCTACTAATAAATCAATTTTCATACGTTTTCCTTCTCCAAATCCATTAGGAACTTTCTAAGTATTTCAACCGCCTTTTGCAAATCGTCCATAGAAGCTGCAAAAGAAAGTCTGATGTGCCCATCGCAAAAGAAAGCCGAACCTGGGACGACTGCCAGACCATAATCGAGTAATTTTTCACAGAATTCTTTATCGTTTAATCCATACTTCGATATGTCGATAAAATAATAGAAGGCACCTTTTGGTTTGTCAAGTGTTAAACCGAGTTTTTTGAATTCTTCGTACAAGTAGTCCCTTCTTTTTTTGAATTCTTCTACCATGTAAGAATTGTCTATTTCTAAAGCTTTGAGTGCAGCATATTGAGAGGGTGTGTTCACATTAGAAGTTGAATGAGATTGAATTTTAGCCATCTGAGTTATGATTTTTTCGTTGGCAATCGTATATCCCACTCTCCATCCCGTCATTGACCAGGTTTTTGAGAAACTGTTTATAAATATTGTTCTATCTCTTGATTTTTCAAAGTTTGCCATAGAGGTGTAGTTACCGTCATAAACAAGGGCATCATATACTTCATCACTTAAGATTATAAAGTCATGATCGATGGAGAGTTTTGAGATAAAGCTCAAAAACTCTTTATCGTAAACCACACCTGTTGGGTTGTTGGGAGAATTAATTATAATAGCTTTTGTTTTTTTGGTGATGGCTTTTTCTAACTGTTTTTTTTCTGGTATGTAGTTATTTTCTTTCGTAGTTTTAACGTGAACGGGAATTCCACCAACCATTCTGATTTGTGCGTCGTAACTGACCCAAGATGGATCAATCACTATTATTTCATCGCCCGGGTTTGTTATCAAAAAGAGCGAGTTAAATAGAGCTTGCTTTCCTCCATTAGTTACGATTACGTTGTTCTCATTGTAATTAGTTGAGTATTTTTTATTTATATATTGAGCTATCTTTTGTCTGAGTTCTTTTATTCCTTTGTTGTCCGTGTATTTGGTTTTTCCTTCTTTCATGGCTTGGTAAGCTGCGTTTATTATAGGTTGCGGAGTCTCAAAATCAGGTTCTCCAGCTGTCAGCCTGACTATTTCGTACCCTTTGTTTTGTAGTTCTAAAGCCTTTGAGTTTAACTCGATAGTTGCAGATGGTTGTAATGATTCTATTTTAGTAGAAAATTTCATAGAAGCCTCCTTTCAATTGTTGAGGGCTTTACCCTGAACCCTTTTAAAATTGAAACCTTATTTTTGAAAGAGGAAATTTTTTGTAAGCTATGTTTAGTCTTTATTAGCGCCCCTTCGCCCCGCAGCCCGCCCACAGTTAGCCCACTTCAGTTTTTTTCTAAAATGCCAACGTTTTCGATGTGGTATGAGTGTGGAAACATATCAAATGGTTGAACTGATTTTAGAGTGAATCCATTTTTTGTAAATATATTGAGATCTCTGGCAAAAGTTGAAGG
>NZ_JALY01000027.1:0-7318 GCF_002924615.1 Petrotoga halophila DSM 16923
TCTATCGTTTCTAACTCTTTGGCAACACCTAAATAAGAAAGTAAATCAGGTCTATTGGGAAGTATCTCTATCTCTAAAACGTGGTCATACAGATCAAAAAATTTTACAAAATCTGTTCCATTCGGAACATCATCTATTATTCTGTAAATTTTATCCGCATCACTAGATATACCTAATTCCTTCAAAGAACACATCATTCCCTGAGAGATTACTCCCTTGAACTCTCGTTCTTCTATTTTTATATTGTTTGCTAAAGTTGCCCCAGGAAGTGCA
Organism: Petrotoga halophila DSM 16923; assembly: GCF_002924615.1. NCBI lineage: Bacteria > Thermotogati > Thermotogota > Thermotogae > Petrotogales > Petrotogaceae > Petrotoga > Petrotoga halophila. Next base: position 274 of record NZ_JALY01000027.1, read on the forward strand.
ACTGGAACTTTTTCTCCAACCTTAACCGTAAGGTCCCCAGTGACTATATTTTTGATCTCTTTCCCCACGTCTATCTTACAAATTACTAAATTATCAGCATTTTCAAGTGGGGTTATTTCCTTAATCTCTCCAACTGTTATATTGTTAAGATCATTCCCCATTTTTTCAAAACCTTCTACATCTACAGAGTGAAGTTTTATTTCTTTTACTAATTCTTCGATATTTTTTGTGACTTTTATATACTCTTCAAGCCAATTTAAAGATACTTTCATCGTTACCTCCCTCTAAAATTTTGCTTGTCAATGATGGATAGTTGATTATAAATTTTCTATAAATCTTGCATCATTTTTATAAAATTCTCTTATATCTGGAATGTTATATTTCAACATCGCCACTCTTTCAATTCCCATTCCAAAAGCAAAACCTTGCCATACTTTTGGATCGTAATTAACACTTCGAAAAACGTTTGGATGAACTAAACCGGCTCCTAATATTTCTATCCAACCAGTATTTTTACAAACATTACACCCTTTTCCTCCACAAAAGATACAACTGATATCTACCTCAAAACTCGGTTCGGTAAAAGGGAAATAGCTTGGGCGTAACAATATCGAAACTTTATTCCCAAAAAATTTTTGAGCAAAAACTTCAAGATACATTTTTAGATGGGAAACGGAAACATTTCTATCAACATACAACCCTTCTACCTGATGAAAAACGGGGGAATGCGTGGCGTCTAGTTCATCTTTTCTATATACCCTTCCAGGGGATATTATGGCCAAAGGCGGTTTGCTTTTCAACATAGTTCTCACTTGAACGGGAGAAGTATGCGTTCTTAATAGCTTTTCTTTGTCCAAAGATAAATAAAAAGTATCCTGCATTTCTCTGGCAGGATGCCATTCAGGGGTATTAAGCGCATCAAAATTGTACCAAGAATTCTCTATTTCTGGACCTTCAGCTACTGAAAAACCCATTCCAATGAATATTTCTTCTATTTCTTTCCTTGTTTTTGTGATTAAATTTTCTTTCCCAACCTTTCTACGAGCCCCAGGAATCGTAATATCAACCCAGTTTTTTTTCTCCTTTTCTTCCCTTTCCTTTTCTTCCAACTCACTCAACTTTTCATCAAAAATAGTTCCTAATTCTTCTTTCAATTCATTTACACTTTTACCATACTCTTTTTTTAATTCTACATCGTCGATATCTTTAAGATTGTTCATTAGAGACTTGATTAAACCTTTTTTACCTAAATATTTAGATTTTAGATTTTGAAATTCTTGCATATTTGTTATTTCTTGTAGTTCTCTTTTTAAAGTACCTATGATTTCATCTTTGTCTATTATTAAAGCCATCAAAATCCTCCTAAATTTTAAAATCTAGCTGTTGCCCTGTAGCCCTTTTAAAATCAAAATCTTATTTCAGAAAATCGTTTTTTTCTAAAATATCAATTGAAAAAATCTTTTGATTCATATACGATAGGTTCTCCCAACATATTAACTACTCTGTCAGTGGTTGCTTGTAATAGTTCAACAGAATCACTTATCACCAATATACTGCAATCGTTTTTATAATAAGAAATGATAGTTGAAATGTCAGAAAGCTCATCGTAGTTAATATCACATTTTCTAGCTCCTATAAATATCAAATGACGCCTTTTAGGTTTGTTTTTAAGTATGTTGTATATGCTATCTTTCCAAATTTGAGGAACCACTATATGTGTAAAAGATCTTCCCACCCAATTTATTCCGTTTGCAAGAAATCCATTTATTTTAACTTCTTTTGCGTACTTTTCAGGTTCTGAAATTAACTTAAAGAAATATGAGGTCATTAATTCCGTATTAGTAGTATATAACCCTAACGAATTCCCTTTTTCCAACTTAATTTCTGGGAAGGTGATAGAAGGTTTTACAATATCTAAAATGATGCTATTTGAAATTTCTTCTTCAATCACCTTGCACACCTCTTTTTATTGTTTTTCGAATCTCGTCGATTACTTTCTTAGTATCGATCTTTTCAATTTTAGTCGCATCAAGAGTCGAAAAAGTATCGTTACTTAGATACAACAAGGGTTTTAAATTTTCTAATGATCCTTCATTTTTGTGCAAAGCAACCACTTTTCCAACAACTAATTCATGATCTCCAACAGTAAAAGAATTTTCTAACGTGCATTCCATTGAAAAATAACCATCAACAATATAGGGGGCATTTACGAATTCAGAATCTTTCACCTTAACTCCTGCTGCCGAGAGCTTATCACCTTCTCTTGCAGAAATCCGTCCAACTTTTACGGATAACTCCGATTTCTCATACGGTAAAAAACTGACTGTAAATTCTTTTTCCTTAATTAACATGGGGTAAGTATATCTTTGTTTTTTAATAGCAAATCCAAACAGAGGTGGATTTGACGAAAGGGGTGTACTCCAAGCCACAGTCATCGAATTAACAAAAGAACCACTCTTAATAGTGACCAAGCACACAGGCATAACGATATTTTCACTGAATCGATTAATATTCACACTTATCCCTCCAGAAGAAAATTATACCATAACAATAGAAAAATCTGACATTTTTATTGACAATTTGAAAAAAAGAGTTATAATATAAATATCGTCTTTCGATATCGACATTAGATATATGGAGGGAATAATTTTGATTGAATTTAAAAATGTTTCAAAAAAATTCCAAGATAAGTACATCCTAAGAAATTTTAATCTCAAAGTTCAAGAAGGGAGTAAAACACTTATTTTTGGAAAATCTGGAATTGGGAAAACCACCATTTTTAGACTACTTTTAGGATTCATAAAACCAGACGAAGGACAATTACTATACAAAAATGAAGAGTTGAATGGTAAAAATGTATGGGATTTAAGAAGAGATGCTGTGTATATTGGGCAGGAATTAGATATTGCTGATGGAACCGTAAGAGAAATAATTCGTACTATATTGAATTATAAAATAAATCTTAAAAAATCTTTCAATGAATCAGAATTACTAAAATTATTCGATTTTTTTGAACTACACGAAAATATTTTAGATAAAGATTTCCAATCACTTTCAGGTGGAGAAAAACAAAGAGTTTTGATATCTATCTTTACATTTTTAAACAAAAAGTTATACTTATTGGATGAGATTACCTCTTCTCTGGATAGAGAGATGAAAAATAAAGTCATAGAATATTTATTATCAAAAAAAGAGTGGACTTTGATTGCAATATCTCATGATCAAGAATGGTTAAATAAAGAAGGTTTGAATATAATAGAGATGGGAGGGAATAATAATGGAACCTACAACTGATATTTCTTTATTTTCACTTGCAATGGCTTATTTATTAATATTTTTCCCCATTATCTTGAGTTATATTTTTAATTTAAAAATAACTCGAGATACTTTAATTTCAACGATCAGGATGAGCATCCAGCTTTTCATCATGTCTTTAATTTTAGTATATCTTTTCCAATTTGATTATACATGGTTGAATATAGGCTGGCTATTTTTTATGATCTCTTTTGCTGTATTTCGAGTGATTGGTAGTAGCGGTTTAAATTTCAAAAGGTTCATTTGGCCTGTATTCTTTGCCCTTGCTATTTCAAATTTTATTGTACTTTTTTACTTTGATTTTATAATTTTAAGATTGGATAACATTTTCACAGCAAGATATTTCGTTGTCCTTGGCGGAATGCTCTTAGGTAACGCTTTAACAGGAGATATTATTGGAATTAGTAATTTTTACAAAGATATACAAAGAAATAAACAGAGATATTTTTTTGCTTTGGGAAATGGGGCCACCGTTTATGAAGCTACACTCCCATATTTAAGGAACGCATTGATATCTGCTCTTAGACCAACCATAGCAAGCATGGCTACAGTTGGAATCGTGTATCTACCTGGAATGATGACAGGTCAGATTTTGGGAGGGGCGTCTCCACAAACAGCTATAAAATACCAAATCGCCATATATGTAGCTATTTTAACGTCGGTCTCTCTTTCCGTAACCCTAACAATATTATTCACAATGAAAAGTAGCTTCGATGAGTATGGGATACTTCGCGAAGATATCTTTAAAAAATAAACAAAGGAAGGTGCTCTAAAACGAAAAAAACGGCTATCGGTTTTATAGTTGCTATGGGAATTGTGAGTTTATTTGCAGATATCACACATGAAGGGGCAAGAAGTTTAATCGGTCCGTATTTAGGTTTATTAGGAGCGAGTGCAACTGCGGTGGGAATCATTTCAGGTTTAGGCGAGTTCATAGGTTACGGTTTGAGGTTGTTAACTGGTTATTTAAGTGATAAAACTCGTAGATATTGGCTTTTCACTTTTTTAGGGTATGGGATGGATTTATTCGCGGTTCCTTTATTGGCTCTTGCCGGAAGATGGGAAATAGCAGCTATGCTAATAATTATGGAAAGAACAGGAAAAGCTATAAGAAAGCCTTCGAAAGATACCCTTATGTCTTACGCAGCGCGAAATGTGGGAAGTGGTAAAGGATTTGCCATAGCAGAGGTCCTTGATCAAATTGGAGCTGTCTCAGGACCTGTTATTTTAAGTTTGATTCTATTATTCAAGTCAGGGGATGAGTTAGCAAACTACCGATTCGCATTTGCAATATTATTGATACCTGCATTGATTACTTTAATCTTGCTGTTAATTAGTAGATTGAACTTTCCACAACCCGAGAAATTTGAAGTGAAAGAGGAGACGATTAACTTTGAGGGGATCTCAAAATCGTACTGGTTGTACTTAGTAGCCATCTCCTTAATCGCAGCAGGTTTTGCAGATTTTCCTTTGTTGGCGTTCCATTTTCAAAAAATTGATATTTTCAGTCCAACTATGATACCTTTTATGTATGCGATAGCTATGGGAGTTGATGCTGTTTCTGCATTGATCTTTGGTTTGTTTTACGATAAAGTAGGAGTTACCAGCCTCATAATTGCTTCCAGTCTCTCAATATTTTTTTCTCCCTTTTCATTTTTATCTAACTCTTCATTGGTAGTGATCTTAGGCGTTATTTTGTGGGGAATCGGAATGGGAGCCCAAGAATCGATTTTAAAATCTGTTGTAGCCGATATTGTCACCCCTGAGAAAAGAGGAACCGCATATGGTTTTTTTAACGCTATCTTCGGCTTTTTTTGGTTCATAGGTAGTGCTATTATGGGGGTCTTGTATGATCATACAATCGTTAGTTTGGTTATCTTTTCCATGATAGTAGAAAGTGCCGCTGTTTTCACCCTTTTCCTGTTCAAATTCAAACTTGATAACACTCTAAATTAAAATAGGCACTTTAGAAATAAAACGATTTTCAAAAATAAGATTCTGCGTTTATAAGGGTTACAGGGTGGAGCCCTCCTCCACCCATCCGGGCGGGCTGCAGGGCGAAGGGAGCTAATAAAGATCCTTTTCCTCATGGGTGGGCAGCGGGGGAAGGGCGCTAAGAATAATGGAGGTATTTTAAAAATTTTTGAATTCTATAAGTAAGGTTTAAAGTAGGTTTCAGAGTTTCCAAAAATAATATAAATTAAAATGAAAGGAGGAAAATACTCATAGAAGAATCAAAAGATAATATTAAAATGAATAAATATTTAAATAAAATCTTGAATGGTTTAATTCAAATACATATATTGCACCATGCACAAAAAGCTCCAATCTATGGAAGCTGGATGATTTCTGAGTTAAAAAGGCACGGTTACAATATAAGCCCAGGTACTTTGTATCCCTTACTACACAAGATGGAAAAAGAAAATCTTCTCACTAAAAGAACTGAAATAGTAGAAGGTAAAAAAAGAATATATTACTCTATTACAAGCCAAGGAGAAAACCTATTAAAGGAATTAAAAGCAAAAGTAAAAGAACTATTTCATGAAATAATATAATTATATAAAAAAGGTGAGCTTTGCCTTTACGTTCACAGTCAAAAAGTTATGATATAATTAAAAAACATAAAAAAAAAACGGGGAGAAAATCAAGAGAGGGAGGGCAAAATTGTGAATTTACAGGAGTATGTTTTAAGCAAGGCAAAAAAGGCTAAAGATACTTCAAGAAACTTTAGCTCAACTTCTGAAACGGATAAGATCAAAATTCTTAACTATATTTCGGAAGAGCTAATGGCCAATAAAAACTATATAATATCAGAAAACCAAAAGGATGTCGAAGTTGCTAAAAACACTGGGATGTCAAGCAGTCTTTTAGATAGGCTGTTACTGAACGAGGAAAGAATTACCAAAATGGCTAAAGGTGTGCAAAAAGTGGCACAACTTCAAAGTAGTGTTGGTAACATCTCTCAAATGTGGAAAAGGCCAAACGGATTGATGATTGGAAAGATGGTAGTCCCTTTAGGGGTAATCGCCATTATATATGAAAGCAGGCCAAATGTAACAGTAGATGCAGCAGCATTATGTGTAAAATCGGGTAACTGTGTGGTATTAAGAGGTGGTTCTGAAGCGATTCATTCTAACAACGCTTTGGTGAAGATTATCCATCAAGCTATTGAAAGAGCTGGTTTTTCAAAGGATATAGTGCAATTCATTGAGGTTATAGATAGAAAAGCTGTTGATGAATTGATGAAACTATACGAATACATCGATGTGCTGATACCTCGAGGCGGTCCATCTTTAATTAAAAATACGGTTGAAAATTCTATGATCCCTGTTATACAAACGGGGGCGGGGAACTGCCACGTGTATGTTGATAAACAAGCCGATCTTGAAAAGGCACTTAAAATCGTTGAAAACGCTAAAATGAGCAGACCCTCCGTCTGTAACGCAGCAGAAAAATTATTGGTCCACAAAGATATTGCAGAAGAGTTTCTACCAAAAATATACTCAATCTTTGAAAAGAAAGTAGAATTAAGAGGTTGCGAAAAAACCTTGAAAATAATACCTCAAATGAAACCGGCACAAGAAGAAGATTGGTCAACTGAATATTTAGATTATATAATGGCCGTTAAAATAGTTGATAGTACTGAAGAAGCCATAAATCAAATAAACAAGTATAGCACAAAGCATTCTGAAGCAATTATAACTGAGAATTATACTACCGCGCAAAAATT
>NZ_JALY01000261.1:0-2325 GCF_002924615.1 Petrotoga halophila DSM 16923
CAAGTGCCCCTCTTATCCTTCCTACTACCCAATAGAGGATTGTAGTTGTTAATAGTAATCCAGCCGTCCAGGGCAGTTAGTCCATTATTAGCTCCATTCCAGGTACCGGACATTGAAAGAGTGATGGACCAAAGTCTTCCTGTAACAACCTTCCCCAAAAGGCAACGTATTGTTGGAATATCCCTCCCTCCAATCCGTACATCTCTGTGAGCGATTGCCTTAATGCTTCAACAGCCGCTGGGTCTAAGAAGGCTCCTTGTGATGTCATTTGACTGATTACTTGTTGTACGGGATCAACCGGCGTTAGCCTGGGTACAATAAATACCACCGTTATCCCTACGAATACTACAACTAGAAATTGTATTATCCTTGGTAGCAAGTATCGCTTGAAAAATAGCAAGTGTTACACCTCCATAATAAGCCCCCCGAAGGGGGCTCAATGTATTTATCTGTAGCCTTTATTCTCTCCCTGTTGGTTCAAGGAAGGGGAGCATGTATTTGAAGTTTGGCCAATGATGATAGGGAATCATATACGGATTTTCAGCACCAGGATAATTCGTCCAGTAATATTCATCCCATCCCACTACTCCAGGATATCCAAAAGTTGGAACTGAAGGCATTTCTTCTACAAGTATTTTCAACCCTTCTATACCTAATTGTATGTTTTCCTCACTACCCCAGTCTACCTTTTCCATTCCTTCTATAACTTTATCCATTCTCGGATCCGTCCATCTGCCTGGTGCAGGGCCTAAATTAGTAATAGCGTTTTCTCCCAAAGGTTGGTAGTATTTTGAGTGTATACTCGAAAAAACACGATACAAATCAGGATGCCCACCCCATGGCTCAGATGCAGGCCATTGGGCACTAACCTCAAAGTTGCCTAGCGCAACTATACTCGCATCTTGTTCACTAGGAGTAACTGAAACATCTATACCAAAGTTTCTCCATTGTTGTGCTACAGCAAGTGCATTTCTATGCGCTGGATGTGAAGGATTTGCATTGGCAATAATATTAATTTTCCAAGGCGTACCGTCTGGTAACAACCATTTGCCATTTTTATCTCTTGTAAATCCATTCCTTTCTAACAACTGTTCCGCTACATCAGGTGCATATTTCCACCATCCTGGACCAAACATCTCTTTCAACGTTTCTATATCGTTTGGTACCTCGTATCCTCTTTCCCTCGCATATTGGGCTGCTCTTAATGTCGCCATTGGATCGTACGGTTTGAATGGTTTCCCATTAACTTCTATGTCTAAGGTGAAATTCTTCAACCATTCTTCTAATGGTTTATAATACCATTCTTGATAAACTGGCATCGGAGGAAGGTGAAGTGCACCCATAGGCGCAGCACCATCAAACGCTATCCCTATGTAATCTACTATATCAATTGCAAGAGTTAATGCCCATCTTACATCTTTTATGTTGTATGGATATACTTCGGTATTGAATATAACACCTGTCATACAAGGATCCGTGTTTACTACCCACGGGTATTCTATTCTGTATCCTCTTGAATATGGATTTCTTTGAATGAGTGCTCTGAATGCTTCCATTGTTAAATCTGCCATGTCTAAGTTATGGTTAGCTTGTGCAATTACTTGGTTTGTAGCTTCTCCATAGTAATAGAAAAGTACGTATTTTGGTTTTGGTTCACCGAACAACATCCCAGTTGGGGTCCTATCCCAGTCTTCCCTTTTTTCCCAAAGTGTCCAATAACCAGCAGCGTCATAATCTTTTAGAACATATGGCCCACTGCTTATTGGAGGGTTGAAATCAAAGGATAAGGGATCTTCTACTTTTTCAAAAATATGTTTTGGGAAAGGCCTCCATGCTCCCCATCTGTCCACAAAATTGGTGTGGAATCGTGCGTTAGGTTCTTTCAATTCAAATACTACGGTGTAATCATTTGTTTTGTATACTTTATCAATGTGAAGCCTAAACTGATCATGATAAGACATTCCTTGGTATTTCATAGCTGTTTCGATAGCGTATACAATATCATCCGCAGTAATTTCAACACCATCACTCCAATAACATCCTTTTCTTAACTTAACGGTCATCTGTGTGAAGTCTTCGTTATAGATTGGACCTTCTACTGCAAGAGAATTAATAACTTCTCCTCTGGTGGGTTCCATCGTCCATAATGGTTCCAGCATCAATTGCTGAATCCCTTGATCGGGAGTTCTCCAGCTAGTGGTAAATATGTTAAAAATACCAGGGGAACCTACTCTTCCAGTTAAAACGTTAGCAATGAGCGTATCTTCCCTTGGAATCCCAGCTACCTGTGAAAATCCTGCAACAACAAGTAACACGGAAACAAAA